>JAJYKO010000019.1 GCA_021788565.1 Chloroflexota bacterium | reverse complement strand
CGGATCGGCCAGGACCCTGGCCACGATCCCCTGGGCCTCCTCCGCGCCGGCGTGGACGAAGACCAGCAGCTGCAGGGCGTCGGGCCCCGCGATGCTGATGGCCGCGGTAACCTTGATCTCGGCCCCGAAGGCCGCCTCCAGGAAGTCGATCAGCGCTTTCATCCTCAGTTCCTCCCAGCGACGGTCTCGATCTCGCGCTGGAAGCGGCTCCATTCCCGCTTCCACCAGACAGAGCCATTGCGCCAGTGGCCATGGAGCATCCCTTCGGGCGGCCACGAAAGGGCGAGCAGCATCTCGCCACGGTAGACCAGGGGGACGATCTCGATCTTCGTCTCACTCATCGCTGTGTGCCTCTCCTCTGTCCCGCAGCCATCGAATCCGGCAGGTGCCGATCAGGCGCAGGTCGAAGTGCTCCGACTCCCTCTTCGTCAACCGGCGCGCATAGTCCACGGTCCCGTGGTAGTACCGCTCGTGCTTGCGGACGCTGCCGATGATCATGCCGGCGGGCATCGTCGTCACCGAAACCGGACGGAGAAGGCTCGCGTAGATCCACCGTGGCTCGGTGTACTCGTCGTGGAAGATGGGCGGCTTAATCCCCATCGTTTCCCTCCGCCTTCCCGCCGTCGGCGTTCTCATCGCCCACAAGCCCCAGTCTCTCGGCACAGGCGAAGCACAGGTCGTCCTCCACCCAGTCCTCCTCCAGGTCGTCGCCGGTATCGGTGCGCCCGCACTCCCGGCAGACCAGGGCAGTACCGAGGTCGCCCGCCTCGGGCTCGGCTTCCCCGTCAGACGTCGGGTCCACGTCTTTCTTCGCCTTCGGTCCCAGGATCCACTCGGGATCGATTTCGAACCGCTCGGCGATCCATGCCCGCAGCGACCGATGCTCGCAGCTGGCCAGCACCTCCGTGACGATCTTCGGAAGTGACTCGGTGACAACGGCGGCCACCACTTCCTCCGCGTCGACATCTGTGGGCAGGGCGGCCCATGTCTTGTCCTGGGCCTTCTGGTCGTAGTACATGGAGCGAGTCCTGAGCAGGTAGAGGGCGATGCGGGCCTTCTCGGCCGGAGTCAGCCCCGCCAGCACTCGGGATTGGTTGCCCGCGGCCTCCTCTGCCTCCGCGCTCGCCATCTCCCTGGCCCGCTCGAGGAGCTCCGCCAGATGTTGGGCGTTGCAGGCGGCGTTGCTGCACAGCATCTCGACCTTGCCGCTCGGCCGGGTCACAGTGACCAGGTCGGCGCAATCCGAGCAAGCCGTGCACGTGAGATCGGTCCGGCCGACGCCGCGATGAACCACGGGCAGATAGAGGAGCCCGTCGGGGTTCTGCCATTGGCTGGTAGCCTGGACTGCCGTGACGCCCGATTCCCTCAGCTTCGCAAGCCGTTCCGCGGCCTCTCGCTTGACGTTCTCCAAGACCTGTTCGCTCGCCAGAACCGCCTCGGTGCGCTTATTGAGCAGCCGGATGGCCCTCTCGAGCTGCGTACTGGTCCAGCTATTCGCCTTGGCCCAGACCATCGCGGCGTCGAAGTTGCCAAACCCGTCCAGCCACTGGTTGCCGGCCTTGTGGGCATCGGGCCGCAGCCCCAACAGCAGCCGCGCGTGGTAGGCGGATATGTCGCCAGAAATAACCTGGGCCTGCACCTGCTCGGGGCAGTCCAGCAGCCGCAGGCTGTTGGCGACGGCGCTCTGGCTCTTGCCAACCACCTTGCCCAACTCCGCCTGGGTCTTGCCGGTCTTATCCAGGTAGGTGCGGAAGCCCCGGGCTTCCTCGATGGGGTTGAGGTCCTTGCGCTGGATGTTCTCCAGCAGGCTCACCTCCAGCGCGGCCGTGTCGTCGATCTCCCGCACTATCGCGGGGATCCGCTCCCAACCGGCAATCTCCGAGGCCCGCAGGCGCCGCTCCCCCGCGATCAGCTCGTAGTTCGTCCCGTCCGGTTGCGGGACGTAGCGCACCAGGACCGGCTGCAGTACCCCGTGCTCCTTGATGGATGCAGCGAGCTCGGCCAGGTCCGAGAAGTCGGACCTGGCCTGATCCGCGAAGGCGCGGATCTCCCCAGGCGGTATGTGCTGGACGATCTCCAGGCCGTGGTTCTCGTCTGCATCGAGCGGCGCCGGCGGCCGCGGCCGGCTGGCCTTGGCGCTTGCAGCGTCCTCGGCTATCTGGCGCAGGTGCCGGATGCCGGCGTCGGCCGTCTCGTGCCCGTTCGGCGACAGTGCCTCCGCTACCTGCGCGGTCTTCTGTCTCGCCATCTCAGTTCCTCCTCCATCCAGCCCCGGGAGCGGGCTTGCTCCCAGGGCGATCATCTCGAACGACGGATCTCCAATCTCTCCACGTCCAGGTAGCGCCGGACATAGAGGCTCGGCGGCCTATCGGCGTAGTCCGCGCTCTCGTTCAGGATCCGCAGCTCCCCGTCAGCCTCGAGCTCCCGCAGTACCCGTGAGATCTTCTCAACCTCGGCTGCCTGCCCATTGAGCCTCAGCTTGATCACAACCAGCCCCCCCCCTGCCCATGATGGGGCCGGCGGCGAGGATGAACTCGCGCAGCGCCGCCATCAGCCGCTCGGCCTCGGTCGGCTCGCTCGTTGTGACTTCTGCCTGTACCATCGGGTCTGCCTTCAGCGTGCATCTCCCGCACATCCAGTCTGTCCAGCCCGGCTTCGGCAGCGCCAACAGCCGGCCCAAGCTATAGAGAGTGTCGAACTCGCCCGCGTAGGTGAGCTCCCCGCACCGGGGGCATGGTTGCCACAGCGCCAGCAGATAGCTGGTGCCCCCGTTGGAAAAGGCCAGGTCCTCGACCTCCACGCACGGCACGAGCGAGCCTTCCAGCGCGTCAGGGTCGGGGTCGACCACCGGGGCCACGAACTTGATCACCAGATCCTCGCCGAGGATCTCCACCACTTGCTGCTCCAGAGAGGCCTCGGCGGTCTTCCATAGGGCTGCCTCGCGCGCTTCCCGTTCGCGCCGCGATTCCTCTTCGTCCTGGCGCCACTGTTCGATGGCGCGCTCCCTCAGGGACGGTGCCGGCCTGACCATCAGCTCACCTCCGACGATTGTGGGCTGTGGTCCAGGCAGCCCGAGGCTACGCGGGCTATGGGTCCCATGGTGGTGAGAAGACGCTGAGGGGTGAGCCAGAGGACCTTGCCGTCGGGCTTCGCCCAGTAGCCCAGGCGGCAGGTGATGACCTTGCCGGAGGATGGCAGATCCATCCCCTTGAGGTGAGCGCAGGATACGCAGCGGATCGCCTCGACCGGCCTGACGCCGGCGCCGACGGCCACGGCCCGCGAGAGGACGCGCCCGCCGTCGGGGGTTATGGTGAGTCGGTAGCCGGGGATGCGGATAACGCTCGCGGTGCTGGGTGCCGAGTTGTGGGTTCTGGCTGATTGCATCGTCATCGCCGGCCACCTCGGCGGGAGAGCCGGCGCGGGCGGATGAGGGCCTTGAGGAGCTCCCAGGCGCCCAGCAGCAAGAGGGTTCCGAACATGCCCGCGGCTGCGGACCAGAGGATCATGTACCAGAATGGGCTCGAGTCGTAGATGTTGTCCATCGTATCCTCCAGTTGAGTTCTGAGTTCTGAGTTCTCGGGTGTCGGGTGTCGGGGAGGGGAGATCACGGCCTCCCACTCGCCCGCTCGCCCTACTTGGCAGGCCGGAGCGCCCCGGCCAGGGTCTCTACAACCGATTGCAGCCTCCTCTCGAACTCCCGACGGTCCGCCATCAGGGCGGCCACGTGGGAGCCGCCAACCGTTCACACCGGGTGGGCGAGCTGGAGATCCAGGATCTCGTCGTCTATCGCCTGGAGCTCCAGCAGTGCCTCCCGCAGTCACGTCAAGTCGCGCCACTTCACCATCGCTGCTATCTCGCCTCCTTCACGCCGCCCTGTGCGGCCTGCTGATCACCATCCTCAGCCGGCGGTACCGCTCTCGCCGGTCTGCCGGCTCCTGTCTTTGCCCGGGCCGCGCGTGCAGCCCGTCGAGGCGCCGCCGGATCTCCGCGGCCCTCGCCTCGTCTCTCGCTATCACCCTCACCCCCTCTCTCGGTCGCATCCCGCTCGTACTGCGCCAGCAGCTCCTCCGGAGTGAGCCCCTGGGCCGCCGCGATCCCCTTCACGAGCTTCGCGAGAGGCAGCAAGAAGCCCTTGATCCCCGCGAGGATCTCTTCGTCCGTGGGTTGCTGGCTGATCTGCTCGGGATCCACCGACATGGCTGCTCACCTGTGCGCTCATCACCCTGGATGACGTTTCGTTAATCGGCCTCCCTGCTCTCCAGCCATTCGGCCGCTGCAGGGCGAATCCACTCCGGAGTGGCCGCGAGCTGTGAGAAAGCCGCGACCGTCTGATCGCCGTCCTTGAGGAGCACGAAATCGTCTGAGTCCTCCTCCAGCCTCAAACCCGCCGCTACCTGCTCGGGCGACAGGATCCCCTCGATCACGAATGTCATCGTCGGAACCTCCTACACCCTCGCCAGCTACTCAGCCGTCGCGGCCTTGCCGTCGAAGCGGGTGTTCTTCAGGACCATGGAGCCTCGTTCGCCGCGCGTGTCCCTCCCCAAGACGGCGACGTGCTCGCCCGCAAGCCAGGCATTCCAGCACTTGGCGATCCGCCAGAGCATCTCGGTTCCGGAGATCAAGCCGCCTCCGCCCGCGTGCCTCTCTGTGACGGCCACCATGTCTTTGTGCAGCGTCTTCCTCGGGTCCCCAGTTCGCAGGCCGTCGTCGAAAATGACTCCGGTCCAGAAATCCGTAACCATTTCGGCGCCAACGTGGGAAGGACCGTCCTGAAAGGTCACGATGCCAGCGGCCACGGTCACCGCACGCTGGAGGGGACGGTGCATCTCCTCTGGGGCACCGGTAGTGCACTCCAGCCATTCGTGAATCCCGTCGGAATAGTCCAGTGCCTTCGCGGCTATGTCTTCGGCGGATTGCCTGCCTCCTCCCCTTCCCGTCATGCCTGCGAGGATCACGGCCATGGCCCTGGACACCAGGCGCGTATTCGTCTCCGTGAGGTCGATCTGGTCCTTGAGCCCCAGCGCCTTGATCCGATCCGGCCTTTTTCTGATTTCACCGACATCTATCCTCGAGTAGTACTCAGCCATCTCCTGCTCTGTCAGCCCCTCGTAGTACATGATCAGGATTAGCTGCGGCTTTCCCGCCTTGACGATGCCTTCCAGCCGGTGCTGGCCGTCCACCATTACGTCCGCTCCCCTCTCGCCCCTGACGAACCTCACCACCTCGCCCGGCAGGAAACGGCCTAGCCGCATCTCGTTCGCCAGGAACTCCGCGTACGCCACCCTGAAAGTGCGCTGGCGCCCGAAGGTGTTCAGTCTCAGTAGCTCGCGCGCCCCGTCTGGCGTGCACCACGCCGATACCACCCTGACCGTGATCCGATCGTTGACCCTGACACTCCCGTCGATCCCGTCGATGGTCATCCCCTTCCACCTCCTGTTTCTGGTCTCCACTTGACGCTTTACGTTACTGCCGTAAACCGTCAAGTGGCGCCACACCCTAGCCTCAACTTGACACTTTACAAAAGTTTGTAAAGTGTCAAGTTGGCCCTCCCTGGGCCCTCACCAGATCCCCGGTTGGCGCCATCTCCACCGCCATCGGCGGTCTGACCGGGCCCTTGCTGATCCGCCCGAGCAGCTCCAACTGCTCCTGGGCCGGTTCGGCAGCAGGCCGGGCCTGGTGAAGGCCACCACCACGTAGAGGTCCATGCCCTCGCCCATCGTGGGACTGCCGCCGACTTCCAGGACGATCTTCCCGCTCATTGCGCTTCTGCCCCGGCCGTGCCGCTACTCGCGGCCTCTGCCGCCCTCTTGAGGCGGTAGGCGTTCACCTGGCAGCACGGCGAGCAGTAGCGTTGACGCCGCTGCTTCGGGCGATAGAGCTTTCCACAGTGCTGGCAAGCCCTCGGCTCTGCCTGTGGGCCCTCGCCCTCCGCCGTTTCGACAACGCGCAACGTGGGCGGCAGCAGGACGCTGAATGCGTCGTCGTGACGCATGAGGACCGCGTAGATAGGCATGGTCTTCACGAATCCAGCTCCCCCAGCTCCCTCGCCGACGCCATCTCATCCACCATCGCCGGCTCCTCTACCGCGACGGGGCGCCGTGCCCAGGGCGCGTGGGCCTGGATGTATGCTGTTTCCACCGCATCCGTAGCCCCTGCCCAGCCCCGCTCCAGGAGTTTCTTCCGGTAGAAGCAGAGAAGTCCGGAGTCGGTCTTATACCTCTCTCCCAGGGCTCTGCAGGCATCGCATCCACACTCCGACTTTGGGATGGCCTCTGAAGCAGCCACGGCAGCCTGAGCTCTTTCCGCTCTTCGCTCCAGAAACTCCAGCATCAGGCCGACGACCGCCTTCAGAGGCCAGCGCTGCCGGTCATACTGGCGCGCGACTTGCGTCATGGTGGCCGGTGATACGAGACCGTAATCGCCGAGGAAGTCCTCAGCAGAGATGTGCAGCACTTTCAGCCACTTGCGGATGGCACCCCCTGTCGTGGAAACCCCGTACGGAGGCAGCTTCACACCGGCTGCCGCCGCGAGTTCCACCCAGTGGCCAGCGTCGAGGAAGTCCGAGCGGAGTCGCGCGGCGTTCGCGGCGCGTTTAGCAGCCGTCGTTGCTGCCTGGGCAACCAATTGCTCGCGAGTACGAGTCATGCGGGCCACTGGGGACATATGAGATACCCTCCAGATTCGTGTCGAAATGGCGATTTAGCCGGATGAAATCGGCTTTCGTTTGCTTCGAGCCGACTTGGGTGAGTAAATAGACCTTCGGCCCAGATTACTGACGAATTGGACCTTCACGCGGCACTCTCCCTACCCTTGTCGGCCGCCTTACGCAGCCGATCCAGATCCGCCTGGTCGGCTTCCTCAACCTCCAGGCCCCTGGCCACCAGATAGTTGAGAACGCTGTTTCGGGACTGGTGCCGCCTGGCCGCGACAACCTCGGCTCGCCTAAGGATGTCGGCGGGCCAGGCCGTCGAGGTCTTGATCAGCCCCCCGCTCGTATGGCTGGTCATTTCAGCCTCCTACTACCGGAAAGTATTCCCATTGGTTGTGGGAAGCATAACCATCTGGAAAGCTGATGTCAACAGCTAGGAATACTTTTCCACTAGACTATTCGCGAAACTGGCGTTTGAAGCGGGGAAGATGGGCAAGATCGGAGATCGGATTAGGGAGATCCGAAAAACGCGGCGTATGAGCCTGGAGGCTCTTGGGGCCCGCCTCAGCCTCACTCAGGCGGCGATGTCGAAGATAGAGCGTGGGGAGAGCAGGGTTGATGCGGATATGCTCCCCAAGCTCGCCGAAGCTCTGGACGTCTCCCCTGCCCTGTTCTTCGTCGAGGATGAGCAGGAGCTGCTTCGCCACGGGATCGCCGCGGAGCTGCGCGTCCCCCTGGACCTGGTGGGCAAGCTCACCTACCGCCTCTCGGGCGACGAGGCTAAGAAGGGGTCCAGGCCGGCGCCGATAGAGCTGGTGGTCGGCGGCGATCCGGCCCGCACCGCGGCCGTGGTGAAGGACGCGCTGGCCCCCGTGATCGCCGAGGAAGTCAAGAAAGCGGTGAGGGAAGAGCTGGGGCGCAGGCTGCCGGAAAGATCCGAGCCAGCAGAGTCGCCGGCGATCACCCAACCGACCGAGGGGAAGCCTCGTCTTGCTGATCAGTTTCTCCAGTGGATGGGCCGAGGGAAGTGGGAAGAGCTGAGCGAGGAAGAGCAGCGGCAGTTCTGGGGCTACCTGGACGCCCTGCGCGAATCGCCGGAGCACGAGGGGGAGGTCTAGCAATGGCAGAGAAAGCCACCGTCCGGAAGGGCGGAAGTGGTGCCGAAAGGGCTGCTCTGGTGGCGGTCACCGCTGCTCAGGTCGCCGTACGGATGAACAGCGTCATGTTCCCTATCGATGGTGTCCAGCTTCTAAGGGCACTCTCCAAGGAAGGGTTTATCCCGCCTGAGGTGCCCGAAGGCGCCCGTGTCGCGGGAGCTGAGGCGCGAAAGGGCGAGACCAGGATCAGGTTCGATGCAGAGAAGATGGTCCTCGCCGCCATAGCTTCCAATCCGAAGGATGCCGTTGGGCAGTTGGAATGGCTGGAAAAGCTCGCCAAGACCGAGTTCCGGGTTGATACCGAATCCATCGCTCACTACTACGAGCTCGTGGTCACGATGGTGGTCAAGGCCAGACGAAGCCCAATGGAAGTCTGGGCGGCCATGGCTCCAGACATTCCTGCGCTGACGAGATTGTCGGACGTGTTTGGTCGCCAGCTGGCTCCTTTTGGGCTGCGACTCTTCGAGCCTGGGCACGAGCCCAATAGTACCGAATGGTTCGAGGTCAAGGTCGAGCCGCAGCTCCCCAATAGCACCTCGCAGCACTTCTTCCAGATCATTCTCCGCAACCCGAGGCGCCAGATCGTGCTCGACTACGGTCGAAGACTGGAGGAGACGGTGAGCCGGCTCTTCGCAGCGCTGGAGGAGGGATGAGATGCTGCAGTTAGCTTTTCAGCCCGAAACGGCCGCGGCAGTACCTACAGCTCCCATCGCGAAAGCCAGGCTCATGGAGCCTTCGCGGTTGGGCGCCTGCACAACTTTCTGCTGGACGCCTTACACCGAGGATCCATGGAACATCGGGCCAAGTGTCCCGCCCCCGGCGGCTCTAGAGCAGCGTGATCGTGACAAGGTTGTGTATCATGAAGTCGCTAGAACCTCTCCAGCGCAGTGGAGCGCGGTGACCTCCGCGAGCTCCGTGTCCGCTGGTCCGCTTTTCGCTCATGGCGTCTGGATGAAAGAGACCACTCGCTCGCAAGAAGACCTTCATACGGAGTTGCGGCCGGTGATCTGGAACGCGGAGCTGCCGGTGTTCGCGCGACGGCCCGACATCGAGATAGATAAGGCGGTGCAGCCACTCCTGACAGACAGGGAGCGCGAGGCCCTGGGCGTTCTGCTGCCATTCCTGGAGAGGGAGGCACGCAGGAATTTCGTTCCCCTTGTCAAGCTGACGGTCCGGCGCTGGGTGGATCCCGAGGAGGGCGGCAGCGAGGTGGTTGTGCGCCAGCGAGTGGACCTGCATGTCCAGGAAGCCCTCGAGTACTGGGACCTGCTGTGGACGAGCTTCGAGGATTGGGAGGATCGGCAGCCCCAGCGGATCCAAGAGACGATTCGCAACCGGATCGGATTGGACATCTTCTGGAACGTCGATGAGTAACCGATTCGACCCGCACGATTTCCTAGAAGCGGCGACTTCTCTTGCCGCTTCGTCGGACGAGGCTCTGTTGCGAACCGCCGTGGGCCGCGCCTATTACTCCGTCTTTCTTGTCGCCCGGGACAGGCTTGGGGTCGTGCAGGAAGAGGGCGCGCACGCCGAGGTCAGGAGCAGGCTTACGAGGCGGAACAACGGAGGGCGAATCGCGGAACAACTCAAGCGCCTCTACGAGCTACGGACCACCGCGGACTACAACCTCGATCCCCAGGATCCCGACTACCAGAACTGGAGCGACAACTGGCAAAGGGCGCTCGGGTGGGCGAACAAGCTGATGCCCATCGTCGAAAAGCTCTGAGCCCCACGGCCACACACTAGAACGCTTGTTCTATTGCCGTTATCCTGCTATGATGCGCCTTAAGCCTGAAAGTAGTAGGAGGTGTCAGCTTGGAGCATCAAGAGCTACCAGCGCGGTTCATCAGGCAGGTAGGCGAATTCGTCGAGGATGTGATCGACGACGCCGTCAACCAGCGCGTAGACCCGAAGATCGACGCGAGGATGAAGAAGCACAATGCGGAGTGCCACGTTCCACCGCGGCGGATGGATCCTCCGAAGGCGCTCCCCTTCGCCAACCAGGAGCTTGACGACGTGACCCTCGCCCAGATGGTCGAGATGCTGGAGGGCCAGAAGCTCGCCGAGGACGTCGTCTTCACCACGTTCGACGTGCCCAGGACGCTCGCTCTCCGCTGCCTGGCCGACTATAAGGCGCGAGTCACGCGACACATCCTTGCCCGCGCAATCGCATAAGAGGACCTATGGATCCAAACGACCTGGACCGACTGCTTGGCCCCTGCCACAACGTGCCATGGGACCGGATCCGCGAGATCTGCGAAGCCTTCGACCGTGAGGCTCGCGGGATCGCCCAGGAGGCCATACTAAAGCACGAGTCGCGGTACCACGAGGAGCGGGTCCGTTTCCCCGAGCCGATCATCGGCAGCGAGCTGTGGGTGCTGCTGCACAAGAACTAGGCTATCGGGCGGCGAGAGGAGAAAGTTGTCGGCAACAGAAAACGTCCTCTACTACGGCGATAACCTGGACATTCTTCCCAGGTACGTGAAGGATGAGTCGGTTGACCTGATCTACCTGGATCCGCCCTTCAACTCGAATGCGAACTACAACGTCCTCTTTCCGGAGCATGGCAATGGCACCAAGAGTGCGGCTCAACTCCAAGCGTTCAAGGATACGTGGACATGGGGAGAAGCAGCACCCATCTACTACGCGACGGTAGAGGCCGGAGGGAAGCTCTCCGAGGTACTGCAGGCGTTCCGGCAATTGGTGGGAGAGGGCGGGATGCTTGCCTATCTCTCGATGATGGCGCCGCGGCTTGCCCAGCTTCATCGGGTGCTGAAGCCCACCGGCTCGATCTACCTGCACTGCGACCCTACGGCCTCGCATTACCTCAAGCTGCTAATGGACGCCATTTTCGGACCTCAGTACTTCGGGACAGAGATCGTTTGGAAGCGGAGCAGTGCTCACAGCGATGCCGCGCAGGGTCGCCGCCAACACGGTAGGATCCACGATGTGATCCTGTTCTATACGAAGTCTGACAGCTGGACTTGGACCCCGGTTTACACGCCCTATGACGAGGACTATGTCGAGCAGTTCTACCGATACGTGGAACCGGAGACCGGTCGGCGTTACCGCTTGGGTGACCTAACCGGTCCCGGTGGCGAGGCCAAAGGTAATCCACGCTACGAAGTGCTCGGGGTAACTAGGTACTGGCGCTACAGCAAGGAGCGAATGCAGGCACTGATCGAGCAGGGAAGGATAGTACAGACCAGGCCAGGGGCAGTGCCTGCTTACAAGCGCTACTTGGACGAGATGTCTGGCGTCCCCCTCCAGGACGTGTGGACTGACATCAAACCCATCGGGGCGCACGCGCAGGAGAGGCTTCAGTATCCCACTCAAAAGCCAGAGGCGCTGCTTGAGAGGATTATCGCGAGTAGCAGCAATGAGGGAGATGTGGTGCTCGATCCCTTCTGCGGCTGCGGTACGGCCGTCGCCGTCGCCCAAAGGCTCGGCCGCCGATGGATCGGCATCGACATTACGTATGCGGCGATCGTGGTGATCAAGAAACGACTGCAGGATGTAGGCGCTCAAGGAATGTTCAAGGTGATCGGGGAGCCGGTGTCTGTTCCTGACGCCCAGAGGCTCGCCAGCGAGGATCCCTACCAGTTCCAGTGGTGGTCGCTGGGCCTCCTGGGCGCCAGGCCAGCCGACCAAAAGAAGGGCGCCGACCACGGCATCGACGGCAGGCTCTACTTTCACGACGAGATGAGCGGCCCCACGAAGCAGATCATCTTCTCCGTGAAGGCCGGCCACACGGGCGTCTCCCACGTCTCGGAGCTCGCCCACGTCGTCGCTCGCGAAAAAGCCCAGATCGGCGTCCTCATCACGATGCAGCAGCCCACCGGCCCGATGAAGGCGGAGGCCGCGGGAGCCGGCTTCTACACTTCCCCCTGGGGCAAGCATCCAAAGGTCCAGATCCTCACGGTGGAGGATATCCTCCACGGCAAGGGGATTGACTACCCCAAGGGTGCCAAGGTGATCACCTTCAAGGACGCTCCCAAGGCCAAGGGCGAAAGCAGCAAGACCCTGGCCATGCAGATGGAGTGATCAATACTGGCGGACGATAAAGCGCAATCTCGAAGCCTGCGGGGTGGTGAGCAATGTCCAAGCGACCTAAGTGCCGGTGCCAAGACCCCACCGCCGTGGCGATCCTGGCCAGGATAAGCGACAAGGATCGCCAGACCCAGGCTTCTCTCGAAGCCCAGGTCCGCGAGACACGCGAGATCCTGGCGGAGCCGAACGGCTGGCACGTGGTCGCCGAGTACATGGTGAAGCACCGGGGCAGCGATCTCGCCGGCGACGCTAACTACATGGCCATGATCCGCGATGCCCGGGCCGGCAAGTTCGCCCGGCTCTGCGTCCACAAGTTCGACCGCCTGGCCAGACGCGCATATGACCGAGAGGTCTACTGGCACATCCTTACCGACGAATGCGGCATCGACGTCCAGGCCGCCCTGGAGCGCTACGACCTCACCAGCCGCTCCGGGAAGCTGACCAAGAAGACGAGCGAGTTCGTGGCCGACATCTTCCTGGACAACCTCCGGGAAGAGGTCATGAAGGGCATGATCCAGAAGCTCACCGCCGGCGGCTGGGTCGGCAAGGCGCCCTTCGGCTACCTGCACAAGCGGGAGGAGATCGCCCACAACAAGAGCCGGCGCTGGGTCGAGGTGGATCCAACCAACGGCCCCACTGTCACCCTCGCGTTCCGAACCTTCGCCATCGGGGACCACAACCTCGAGAGCCTGGCCGCCTTGCTGAACGAGCATGGCTACCTGGCGGCGCGGGGGCTCCCCTGGAACCGCGGCCGCGTCCATCGGATGCTGACGAATGCCTTCTACGTGGGCCGGATGACGTGGAACGGCGTGGCTGCCGAGGGAATCCACGAGCGGCTCACCGACGAGGAGACCTTCGAGCGCTGTAGGTCCATCCTGAGAGAGCACGACGATGACCGCGAGCGGCGCAACCGTCAGGTCTACGCCCTCAACCGGCTGATACGCTTCGCCGAGCTGGGCTGTGGCTCCCACGCCGAGTACCAGGCACACGTGGGGATCTCCTACTACCGCAGCGTGAAGCCGGGCGCCGACGGGTCCAGGGTGTTCGTCCCCTGCGCGGTCGTAGACGGCCAGGTCCCCGAGATCCTCGACGAGCTGGAGATTAATCCGGAGATCGCGCCGGCGGTGAGGCGGCTCTACCGGAGGGAGATCGGCGAGCAAACCGCCCCGCGGCGGCTCGAGTCCGAGAGATTGAAGCGGCGCGTAGCCGAGCTCGAGGGGGAGAGCAGGGGATACGTGCGGCTCGCGGCCCAGGGGAAGATCAGCGAAGCGGAGTTCGATCAGGAGAGGGCCAGGGTCGCATCGGCGATTGCCGGTGCTAGGCACGAGCTGGGCAAGCTGGAGGGCGATGGACATGGGGTCCTCTCCGACCTGGACGTCGCCCTCGCGTTCTCGGCCCATCTCGGGGCTCTGTGGGAGCGGGGCGACCAGAGCACCCGCAAATCGCTGGCTCACCTGGTCTTTAGCCGGATCTCCATCGACAACGCCGGGGCGGTCCAGGGCTACGAGCTCGCCGCACCCTTCTCCTACCTCGCCGGCCTAAAACAAAAGGCCTGCCGAGCACCTCGCGGTGGTCGCCAGGCCCTATCCGTGCGTTCGAATCAGGTCCGGTTCGGTACCCCCAGCCGGATTCGAACCGGCGATCTCCACCTTGAAAGGGTGATGTCCTAGGCCGCTAGACGATGGGGGCGTATACTGCTGCCTACATTCACGATTATCGCGTCCGGACGAGCCCCTGTCAAATCAGACATCGAGGGTATGGCGCTTGCACGGGGGAAATGGAGGCGATGAGACAACACTGGCACGTCCATATTCATGGGGCCGCGACGCCCCATACTTCGGGAGAAAGAAGTGCTCCTTTACGACACGAAGACCCGCCGGAAAGAAAAATTCGAAGCCATTCGCGAGCCGGTGACGCTGTACGTCTGCGGCATCACACCCTACGACACGACCCACCTCGGACACGCGTTTACCTACGTTTTCTACGACACCCTCATACGTTATCTTCGTTACCAGGGGCACGAGACTCGGTACGTCCAGAACGTCACCGACGTGGATGACGACATCATGCGGAAGTCCCGGGAGCTTGGCGTCCGGTGGGACGAGCTCGCCAACGAGCAGACCCACATCTTCCAGCAGGACATGAAGGCCTTGAATATCCTCGCGCCGGACGTCTACCCGCACGCTAGCCAGGAGATCGACAAGATCATCGAAATGAACCAGACGCTGGTTGATAAGGGGTACGCCTATCAGTCCGATGGCAACCTCTACTTCAGCGTGGACCGTTACCCTGAGTACGGGCAGCTGAGCCACATTCGGCGAGTGGCCATGCTGCCAATCGCCAACGAGCGGGGCAACAACCCCGACGACCCGTTTAAGCGGGACCCACTGGACTTCGTACTGTGGCAGCAGTCGAAGCCTGACGAGCCGGCCTGGGAGAGCCCGTGGGGGGCCGGCAGGCCTGGATGGCACATCGAGTGCAGCGCCATGTCGCTACACTACCTGGGAGACACGGTCGACATCCATGGGGGCGGGGAGGATCTTATCTTCCCGCACCATGAGAGCGAGATCGCGCAGTCGGTGAACTTCACCGGCGTCCACCCGTTCGTGCGTCACTGGGTCCACACCGCCATGGTGTATATGGGCGGTCAGAAGATGAGCAAGTCCCTGGGGAACCTGGTCATGGTGCGGAAGCTCCGCAAGCAGTACGACCCCGCGGCCATCCGGCTGGCGCTGCTCTCGCACATCCACACAGAGAGATGGAGCTATTCCGAGCAGGAGCTGATCGAAGCGGCGAAGCTGCTGGAGATCCTCCGCCAGGCAGCCGAGGGCGAGGTAGAGCCACTGCTGGCGCCGGTGCGAGAGATGGAAGACGGCGGCCTCTTTCTGGAGGCAATGGACGATGATCTGGACACGCCGCGAGCAGTAGGTGTGCTGTCGGAGATGGCGCAGAACATACGGTTCGGCGGCAAGGAGCCTGGGATGACCAATCCACAGTGCAGGTCACTGCTGCGGGAACTGGTGGCCGTCCTCGGTGTGAAGCTTTAAGACAACTAATCAGCGGGGATGGGTGTCCGCCCCCGCTGAATGGCTGTCTCCGAATGGGATGACAGGCCGCTCCTGCTATAATCGCACCAGATGCCGACAGTTTTCCAGGAGACAGCTTTGCAGGCCGACGTTATGGGGGCGTTCTTCGCTACCCTCCCGTTTTCCCTCGATCCCTTCCAGTTGGAAGGCATCAGAGCGCTCGCAGAAGGTCGTTCGGTGCTGGTGTCGGCACCCACGGGCACCGGTAAGACGGTTGTGGCCGAGTTCGCGGTGGATATGTCGATCTCCCGGGGGCTTCGCGCCATATACACCACTCCCATCAAGGCTCTCTCCAATCAGAAGTTCCGAGACTTCCGTGCACGGCTCGGCGACCGAGTAGGATTGATGACCGGCGACCTGGTGGAGAACCCTGGCGGTCAGATTCTGGTGATGACCACCGAGGTCGCCAGGAATATGCTGGTTCAGGACCCCAATTCATTCCAAGATGTCGGGGCCCTGATATTCGACGAGGTCCACTACCTGGCAGATCCGGAGCGCGGCACTGCCTGGGAAGAGAGCATAATGCTGGCACCCTCACATGTGCCGCTCGTGTGCCTCTCCGCCACGGTGGCCAATGCTCCAGAAATCGCTGAGTGGATCCGCACGACCGGACGGGACGTGGCTCTCGTCGAGTCTTTTGAGCGCGCCGTCCCGCTGGAGCAGAGATACTATCTAGATCAGCAGCTCATCCCAATCCTCAACGGCTCAATCTCCCCACGACTGGCTCCGCAGCAGAAGGGCGGTGAGCGCGCGACCAGGGTGAGGAGCAGCCATGGGGGACGGGCAACAAATGGACATTATGGCTCCGACGATCAACCGCCCGATCCGCCCGACGTGGTCAAAGCGCTGTCCGGTGCTGGCATGCTGCCCGCCATCTACTTTCTGTTCAGTCGAAAGGCCGTGGAAGAGGCAGCGGCGTCGTGCGAGCGATTGCACCTCTTGCCGAGCCCGCAGAGTCTGGAGGTGGAAAGGCTCGCCAGGGAGCACATCAACGGCCTGCCCGCGGCCGACGCCGCACTCGATCAGGTAAGGAGATTGCTGGGACTTCTCCCAAAAGGCATCGGGTTCCACCACGCCGGTCTTCTTCCACCCCTGAAGACGCTGGTGGAAGAGCTGTTGGCGGCGGGCCTGCTGCGGGTGGTCTTTGCCACGGATACACTTGCGCTGGGTCTCAACGTGCCGGCCCGCTCTGTCGTGGTAGGCGAGATGACCAAGTTCGATGGCCAGAGCCGGAGGCTTCTCTCTCCCGGCGAATACAGACAACTCACTGGACGTGCAGGACGTAGAGGAATGGACGCCGTCGGCCACTCCGTCCTGCTCTACTCACCGTGGGTCTCCGTGGACCGAAGTCTGGAGATAGCGGATGGCGACGTCGCTCCCCTGCTGAGTGCCTTTCGGCCAGGTTACAGCACTGTACTCAACCTGTGGCGTGGGCCGGAAGACGAGGGCCGGTTGGCCCGGCTGATCTCGGGAAGCCTGCGGCAGTTTCAAGAAGGCGGGCAGGTGCGGGACCTTGTCGCGCAGCACGAGTCGATTGCTCACGCCATCACGACTCTGCCCCGGAGTTGTCCGCTCTGCGGCGACTTCGCTGACTGGCAGGATCAGGAAAAAAGGCTCAAGCGAGCACAGGAGAAGGCAGAGGCGACGCTGGATGCCGCACGACGAGAGAAGGCAGCCCTCGAGGAACGGCTGTCTGCCTGGCCATGGCAGTACTCGAAGGCACAGAGGAAGCAGTGGATTCGCTTTGCCGCGCCCGGCGACGTAGCCCACTCCCGAAGCCATGGCTGGATTATCTACCTCAGTCCTTCGCAAGAGGGCATCGGCACGTTTTTCACGCGCACCGGGGTCGCTTCGCTAACTGGCTACTCAGACCTCGACTATCTGCCTGACCCGCGCGTAGAGGTGACGATTCCGGAGTCCATGTCCCAGAGTGACAGGACAGCACAGGGCGTGTTCGGGAGCATGACTCAGCAGGAGTCAAACGACCTGGCTAGCGCCTTGGGGAAGCTGGCATTGCCCGACGTGGCGGGGACCGCGGCGGAGATGGAGAGGGCAGCGAGGAAGGCCAGTGCGGGCGCTCTCCAGGAATTGAAGGAGCGGGTGGCTCTGGCGGAGGCCCGCCGGCGAAAGATCGCCTTGAGTCTCACCAACAGCCCGTATCATGGCTGTCCTCACCGGCCGGAACACCGCCGCACAGAACGCGATCGCCACCACTACGCGGGATTGCTCGCGGAGCTGGAACAGGAGATGGAGGCCGCAAAGAAGGAGATCGGCCGCCGCGCCCAGCGAACACTCAGGTCGCTCCACGCGGTGCTCGAGAGCCTGGGTTACATGAAGGCGGGGCGACCCACAGCCAAGGCGAAAACGTTGATGGGACTGTTCGGCACCAACAGCCTCGTGATCGCGGAGCTGTTGGATTGGGGAGTGCTCGCCGATGCCAGAGCTGACGAAGTGGCGGAGGTAGCATCCTGGTTCGCCTTCGACAAGGAGGGCTCCGGCCGAGCCATGGCACTCACGGAGCGCCTTGGTCGCATGAGGTCGGCAGCCGAAGCCACCGCGAAGCGAGTGGTAGAGATAGAACACCGGCACGGCATCGACCTTTCACAGCCGCTTCCGGCGCAGTTCCGCGGTGTCGCGCTGGCCTGGGCGTCGGGCTCCGAGTTGGCCGGCCTAAGCGTGCGTTCGGGGCTGGCCGAAGGGGACATCGTCTTTGCCCTGCAAAAGACCATCGACATCTGCCGGCAGCTCAGCCAAGCCGCCATCCACTCCAGAACACCCGCCCTGGCTCAACGCGCTTCCGAGGCCGTCACGCTCTTGCAGCGGGGGGTGGTCGCCAGCTACTACCAGTGGGTAGTGGGTCAACCTACTTCCGCGGCCGCGCCAGAAGTACACCGGCAGTAACAGCGGATGAAAAAGGCCGAGCCTCCGGAGATCAACCGGAGGCTCGGCGCTGAACCGGCCCAATCACATCGAGCCGGGGATTAGAGCCTGCGATAGTTTAGGTTCGCGGGCCAACTCTGGCAGGATAGACAGCGCTGAGCGCTGAGACCACCGCCACGATTATTCCGCCGATCACCGATGTGTAGGTTGCCGTGCTGTTGCTGCTGAAACCAAGCACGAACGGCGCGATAATCAACAGTATCCCGACTATCAGATTAACCCAGGAATGCCAGGTCACGCTCCCACCTCCTTTCGACCGTTGGACTAACCAACACTCAAATTGGAGCAGAAGGTATGCCACGGCACCACGTTGTTCAAGTACAACCGACACAGACAGGCACATAAGAAAGGACCGGTACTTGTTGTGAAGTACCGGTCCTTCGTAGTAGCGGGAGTTGGATTCGAACCAACGACCTTCGGGTTATGAGCCCGACGAGCTGCCACTGCTCCATCCCGCGTCGAGAGCCGCCCCTTTAGGAGCAGCACCCTGGCCCTACACTAGTGCATAGGGAGAGTCAAAAGATGGCCCGGGCGACGACCTGTTTTCCCGAGAGGTTGCCCTCTCAGTATCGTCGGCGCTGAGACGTTTCACGGCCGTGTTCGGGATGGGAACGGGTGGGACCGCCTCGCTGACGACACCTAG
>JAJYKO010000781.1 GCA_021788565.1 Chloroflexota bacterium | reverse complement strand
CATGGTGCTCACAGCCCCGGGCCTGGTGGATGTGGTTAGCGCGGTTGAGTCCAGCCGCCGGATCTATCAGCGAATGCTGACGTATACGCTGAACAAGGTGGTCAAGACCTTCCAGGTGGCTTTCTTCTTGAGCATCGCCTTCTTTATCACCAGGAGCTTCGTGGTTACCCCGTTTCTTCTGGTGCTGCTGATCTTCGCCAACGACTTCGTCACGATGTCTATCGCCACCGACCACGTCGGCTACTCGTCGAAGCCCGACCGCTGGCACGTCGGCGCGCTGATGGCCGCCGCGGGGCTCCTCTCCCTGGGAGTCCTCGCGGAATCCTTCCTGGTGCTGTATCTGGCCGAGGGCCCGTTCCATCTGCAACTGCCACAGATCCAGACACTTTTGTTCACGATGTTGGTGTTCAGCGGGCAGGCCACGGTTTACCTGGTTCGGGCTAGGCGGCACTTCTGGACAGCAAGACCCAGCCGGACTCTGGCCGCGGCTACCACCGCCGACATCGTCGTCGTCTCCATTTTGGCGAGCCGCGGCATTTTGATGGCCCCTGTCGATCCGATCACGGTACTGGCAGTGCTTGGAATCGCCGTGCTTTTCATGGTGCTGATGGACCCTGCCAAAGTCGCCCTGTTTCGCAGGTTTGGCCTGAGCTAGGGTTCCGACGCCCTCCCTTCCAAGATCTCCTCAGGTTCACTATAATTCGCCATCGGTAGAGGAGGTCTTCCATGTTCGAAAGTCGCGAGCACGAGTACAGGGTCACTGACGCCGCGGCGGCGGCGTTCGCTCTGGTGCTGCTGGCGCTCCTGGGGCTTGCCGTCGCGTGCTCTCCCAGCCCGCAGTACAAGCACGTCGATCTGAAGGTCTCCGGGCAGCCATCCGCTCCACCTGTGGCTGCGCAACAGACCACGGTCCCCCCACTTCGGGTGGCCGTGGCCGATATGGTCTCGCCGAAGGAAACCTTCACGACCTACCAGGATCTGATCCAGTATCTGGGAGCCAAGCTTAACCGGCCCGTGGAACTGGTTCAGCGCAAGACATACGCGGAGGTCAACGATCTGATCCAGTCAGGAAACATAGACGCGGCTTTCGTCTGTAGCTTGCCTTACGTCGAGGGTCAACAGAGGTTCGGCATGGAGCTGCTCGCGGCACCCGAGGTTCGTGGAGAGACCAACTATCGAGCGTACGTCATCGTTCCAACCGACAGTCCGGTAACGCGGTTCGACCAGCTTCGAGGCACGACCTTCGCATTCACGGACCCCGATTCGAACACCGGCAAGCTGGTCCCGACCTACTATCTCTGGGAAGAACACCTAACCCCTGAGACCTTTTTCCAGAAGGTGGTGTACACCTACAGTCACGACAACTCCATGAACGCCGTTGCCGACGAGCTGGTGGATGGCGCGTCGGTGGACAGCCTGGTATACGACTACATCGTTGCTCGCGACCCCTCCCTGGCGGATCGCACTCGGATCATCTGGCGCTCGAACCCATTCGGCACGCCTCCGGTGGTGGTGTCGCCCAACCTCTCTCCGGAGCTCAAGACGCGGCTCAGAGATACCTTGCTCGGCATGGACGGCGACTACCAGGGTCGGGCAATCTTGAATAACCTGATGATCGACCGATTCGTCGTGCCGAACCAGGCAGCGTACGATCCGGTTCGAGAGATGCTCCAGAAGGTGAGTGGACAGAGATGATTCGCAGGCTGCTGGTGCTCGCCGACAGTGTGACCGTCCGGACCAAGATCATGGGCATCGTGGTCGGTCTCACCCTGTTGGTGGGACTGGGAGCCACCTACGAGCTGCAGTACCACATGGCTTCGATCCTGGGACAGGAGCTGGACGCGAGGGCGATCTCTATCGCCAGGGACCTGGCGGCCCGTTCCAGCGACCAGGTTCTTACCAACAACACCTACGGCCTCTACCAGTTGGTGGAAGACACCCTGAACAACAATCCCGACGTCCGCTACGTCATGGTCATCGGGCCGGATGGAAGGCCGCTAGTCACCACCTTTGGCAGCCGCGTGCCCGCGGGGCTAACACGGGCAAATCAGGTCGCGCCCCAGGATCGCCAGCATCTTGAAATCCTGAGCACGGATGAAGGATTGATCCGCGACGTTGCTGTCCCCATCTTCGAGGGCCACGCGGGCACCGCCCGGGTCGGTTTGTCCGATATAGGGCTGCAGAAAGAACTGGATGCGGCCACACGAGGCCTACTCCTGATGACTGGCGTGGTTAGCCTGGTCGGACTGGGCGCCGCGTACCTGCTCACACTCATCCTCACCCGCCCCATCTCGGACTTGGTGAAGGTGGCACGACGAGTCGAGCGAGGGGACCTCACGGCACAGACTCGCCCCCGCACGCGCGACGAAATCGGCGTGCTGGGCCACGCATTCAACTCTATGGTTCAGAGCCTGTCCAGGTCGCAGGCGGAATCGCGGGAGTACAACGAGCGTTTGCTGCGCCGAAACCGTGAGCTCGCGGCACTGAACCTCATGACCTCCGCGGTAAGCCAGGCCCGAACACTCCAGGAGGTGCTCGACACCGCGCTCAACAGATCCCTCCAACTCGCCTCCCTTGAGGCGGGATGGATCTGGCTTCTCGAAGAAGACGGCGACTCCCTGCGACTGGGCGCTCACACCGGCCTTTCCGAAAACCCTCCTATTCCCGAGGTCACACACCTGACCCCTGGCTGCAGCTGCCGCGCTGTCATAGAAACCCGCCAGGTCCTGTCGACCGAGACTTCTCCAGATCACTGCCCGATGTCCAACATCGGGCCTTTTCACGAGCATATCGGTGTTCCCCTCGTCGCGAAGGGGCGAGCGCTCGGGGTGATGAACCTCGCGAGCCTCGAGCCACGCGAGTTTTCGAGGGAAGAGCTCGACATTCTGGGTGCTATCGGCAGCCAGATAGGGGTCGCGATAGAGAACGCCCGGCTCTGGGAGGAGCTTCTCCGCAAACAGGAGCTGCAACACCAGCTTCTGACCAGCATCATCGGCGCCCAGGAGGATGAGCGAAAGCGCATCGCTCGGGAGCTCCACGATGAGACCAGCCAGGTGCTCACCTCCATAGTCCTCGGGCTCGAGGGACTGGAAGTAGAGCAGTGCCTGACGGACGAGGCTCGGGAGAGGGCTGCCCGCTTGAGGAGCGTCACCACGCGGGCGCTGGAAGAAGTGCACCATCTGTCGCTGGAGCTGCGGCCAAGCGCGCTCGACGACGCCGGTCTGGTTCCCGGGATCACCCGATATCTGCGCGAATACGCGGCGCGCCAACGACAGGAAGTCGATTTCAGGTCGATTGGCACGGAAGGCCTCAGGTTGCTGCCCGCGGCCGAGACAGCCGTGTTCCGGATAGTCCAGGAAGCCCTTACCAACGTCGCGCGGCACGCCCGCGCTCACGGCGTGAGCGTTCTCCTGGAACGGCGCGGCCCCAACCTGGTGACGGTTGTGGAGGATGATGGCTGCGGCTTCGCGCCGGATGCCGTCGCCGCGGCGCCCCTTCCCGAGCGGCTGGGTCTCGCCGGCATGTCGGAGAGAGCCGCACTCGTCGGCGGCCACCTGACTATCGAATCTCAACCAGGTGAGGGCACAACGGTTTTCGTGACCGTGCCGCTTACTGACAACCTGCTGGTGAGGAAGCCTGATGAGCAAGCTCCGAGTATTGCTGGCTGATGACCACGGGGTGCTCCGAGCAGGACTTGGAAGCCTCTTGGACGCCCAGCCCGA
>JAJYKO010000780.1 GCA_021788565.1 Chloroflexota bacterium | reverse complement strand
CGGCCATGGACTACGAATCGCTGTACGCCCTTGGGCCGCTGTGCGGTGTCGAGGACCCGGAGGCGATCCTGAAGGCCTCCGATCTGTGCGACCAGTTCGGGCTCGACACCATGAGCTCCGGCGTCTCAATCGCATGGGCGATGGAGTGCTCCGAACGAGGGATCTTCTCACGTGAGGAGACTGATGGGCTCGACCTGCGCTTCGGCAACGGCGAGGCCGTAGTCGCAATGGTAGAGCAGATCGGGTTGAGGCGCGGGCTCGGGCGGCTGCTGGGCGAAGGGGTCAAGCGGGCGGCGGAGACGGTGGGTCGCGGCTCAGAGCACTGGGCTATGCACGTCAAAGGGTTGGAACTGCCGGGATACGAGCCGAGGAGTCTCAAGACGCTGGCCCTTGGACTGGCCGTCGGCACACGGGGGGCGTGCCACAATCGGTCAGCCGCGTACGAGGTGGATCTCTCGGCAAAGGTGGATCGACTGAACAGCGAACGCGGCCGAGGGGGCCTCGCGATGGCCCAGGAGGATTACTCGGCTACCCTCGACTCCGTCGGAATCTGCAAGTTCCTGCGACGCTGCTTCGACGCCTTCCACGTGGAGGCAGCGGAGCTGTTCCGCGCGGCCACCGGACTCGAGATGACTGCCGAGGAGCTTCAGATGACGGGGGAGCGGGTCTGCAACCTGAAGAAGGCATACAACATTCGGGAGGGCTGGACCAGGGCGGACGATACCCT
The DNA here is from genome assembly GCA_021788565.1 of Chloroflexota bacterium. The sequence continues at coordinate 3,001 of JAJYKO010000780.1, read as the reverse complement.
GCCTCCACGGATCTTCGAAGAGCCGCTGCCGACGGGGATGGCGAAGGGGACCGTGCTAACCAGGGAAGAACTCTCGACGATGATCGATGGATACTACGAGGCCCGCGGCTGGACTGCGGAGGGGCTGATCCCCGATGGGAAGCTAGAAGAGCTGGGCCTCGCTGACCTGACGGGGAGACAAGGAGAGAGCGGACCAAACAGGATAGACAGGATGTAGATAGATGCAACGACGGCTGATAGTGTGCGATCCCAACGTCTGCACGGGGTGTCGACTGTGCGAGTTTGCCTGCGCCCTGGAGAAGACCGGTAGCTTCGACCTCGACGTCTCCAGGATACGAGTCGCCTCTCCTCAACCTGTCTCCGCCATTAGCATCGCCTGTCAGCTGTGTGAGGCCGCCCCCTGTGTGGCGGCCTGTCCCCGAAGCGCGCTTTCCGTCAGGGCCGAGGACGGCACGATCGCACTGGAAAAGGCGCTATGCACCGGTTGCGGTTGGTGCATCGAGGCATGCGACTTCGGAGCCATCGCACTGGAGCCGAGCACGAAGTCCGTGGTGATCTGCGACCTTTGCAGGGATCTGCCCGAGCCCAGATGTGTGGAGAGCTGCCCCAAGAAGGCCCTGACATTCTCGCCACCCGCCGTGGTGGCGAGCCGATCTCGCATGAAGGCCGCGGAGCAGCTTCTCCGCGAAGCGAGAAACGGTAGCCAGTAGCCACAGGCTTTAGCCTGCGCGTCCTCTGCCGATGGGGCTACCCGCAGGCTAAAGCCCGCAGCTACAAGGCCCCAAGACGCTACATGTAGATCCCGCCGTTGACGTTTAACTGCTGGCCAGTGATGTAGTCGCCGTCGGTCACCAGGAACCTGACGGCCCTCGCAACCTCGTCAGGCTCGCAGAAGCGGCCCAATGGGATTTTGGAGCGGATCTGCTCCAGGATGTTCTCGGGAACCTTCGCGAGCATCTCCGTCGCCGTGAAGCCGGGGCAGACGGCGTTGACGGTGATGTTGTACTTGGCCAGCTCCTGGGCGGCGCTCTTGGTGAATGAGATCATGCCGCCTTTCGCCGCCGAGTAGTTGGCCTGCCCGATGTTGCCCGCCTGTCCCACCACGGAGCTGATGTTCACGATCCTCCCGTACTTCTGCTCCATCATCACGGGAACCGCGGCCGAAGTGCAAAAGTAGGCCCCGTTCAGGTTGGTGTTGATGACTGCGAGCCACTCATCATCGCGAAGCTTGCGGAGAACCCTGTCCCGGGTAATGCCGGCGTTGTTCACGAGAATGTCGAGCCGGCCCCACGCTTCAACCACCAACCGAACCATCTCGCGAGCTTCATCCGGGACGGCCACGTTGGCCTTGATCAGCAGCTCGCGATCGTCAGGTTGTGGATCACCTCTATCGCCGCTAGAGGCCTTAGCCGCAGACCTGGTTCTTATCGCCGCCGCCTCGCCCGCGACCGGTGGAGTGTCAGGCCCCTTTTCGCGTGCACCAGCTCCGCGAGTAGCCCGCGACGCGGCGACCTCACGCGCTACCGATCGCGCCTCGGCCTCGCCGCTTCGGTAATTCAAAGCTACACGGGCTCCAGCACGAGCGAGTTCCAGCGCAATCGCCCGCCCAATCCCCCGCGACGCGCCCGTTACTAGAGCGACCTTGCCATCCAGAGAACCCATTGCTCTCCCCCTTCCCGATTGTCGAGTCGATCCCTCGGTGCGGAGATGTTGCGAGAGAAGCCAAGTTCAGATCAGATCTCGTCGGCGCCCGTCTATTAGGCAGACGCCTCCCAATGGGTTCGAACCGAAGGGACGGCCCCTTCTTTGCGCACAGAGATAATGAACCACCTACATACTGTATCTGCACACCGTGTGCCTTTCCTGCAGCTACAATGTGCTGGGTCAGTCTACATGTGGCGCAGCGGCAGAGTGAGGGGGGCGCACGACGACGTGGTCATCGCGAGGTTCGAGGGTAGCTGAATGCCCTCAGTCTTCGTCCGCCAGATCAACGAGACCAGAGGTGATCACCCCGAGTGGCGGCTGGAAGCGCAGCCCGTCCATGACGAAGTCACCAGCATCCTCAATACCATAATCGTCTGAGATAGTCTCCCGCTGGCTCGAGTGCGATCGATGCGGGGCGGCGGGGGCCGTGTCGGGCACCCGGTATCCGTAGAGGGCTGCCGACCACACCATTAGCGCATGGTTCATCCACAGAGTAGCGTTGACGACGGACTGTGACAGCTGAATCCCCGCGGTGTGGAGATCGATGCTCACCGCAGCCGCAGTGCGACCCAGATTGGTCAATGCGGAGAACTGGTTAAGGCTCGCCTCGGAAATTCGCCCTAACTGCCGGCGGGCAGCGGTCTGCGCGAGAGTCGTGTTCCCGACTGCCTGGCGCAGCGTCTCGGAGATAAACGCGTCCAGCGCGTCCGACGTAGCTATCATTTTGATCATTGTCGCCTCGGCCTGCGGCGCCCGAGGCAGGTAAGATCGTGCCTGCCGCAGGCGCCGCAGCGCAGTTGTAAAACCTCAAGTCACCGTCAGGCAGAAGGTGCTAGACCTTGCCCCTCGGCATTGAGTCGCCGGCAATTCCCACTCCAGCAGCCACCGTCCTGGCGGCAGCCGACTGGTACTCGGCGACGACTCGGGCCCACTCTTCGAACAGCCGCCGATTCGCCTGAAGGGCGGCGTCGACCACGACCTGGGACGCCTGCATCGTCGAATTCTGCAGCTGGAACGCCGTCTCCAGAGCCGTGTTCTGCGCAGCGGTCCACGTGTCGAAGTAGACGCGGCTTAGGCTGGCCACCTCGTCTACGACCCGGCGACCCGAGTCCTGGGCTGCTGCAAGTGCCCGCGCAGTCTGGCGGTTCGTTTCAACGTAGAATTGACCCCTTGTCTTGGGGCTGGCCATAGCGCTTCCCCTCCTACTCGCGCCCCTTCGGCATGGTAGTTGCGGTCATGTCGATGCTGGTGGAAACCAGCTTGGCGGTGGCTTCCTGGCCCTTGCGGACGGTGTCGG
>JAJYKO010000779.1 GCA_021788565.1 Chloroflexota bacterium | reverse complement strand
CCCCACTAATCACTCTGACCGAACCGAGGTCCCCGTCGGCCGAAGCCTACAGGACCTTGCGGAACAACATAAAGTTCAGCGGCCTTGACCATCCCGTGCGGACCCTGGTCGTGACGAGCGCCGGAGCCGACGAGGGGAAGTCCACGACCCTCTGCAACCTGGCCATCACCCTCGCTCAGGCCGGCACCAGCACAATCGTCGTGGACTGTGACCTCCGACGGCCCTCGGTTCACGAAATCCTGGATCTGGCCAACGACAAGGGATTGACCTCCGCGCTGCTGAACGATAAAGAAGAGGCTCTCCCTCTCCAGCCCACGGCGGTGCCCGGCCTGCAGGCGCTGACGGCTGGCCCCCTGCCGCCCAACCCCGCGGATCTGCTCGGCTCCCAGCGAATGCAGCGGTTGATCGACACCCTGACTGCCTCCGCGGAAATGGTTCTATTCGATTCTCCTCCCGCATCCATATTCACAGATGCGGCGACGCTGGCGTCGAGGGTCGACGGTGTGGTGCTGGTGATCAGCGCCGGTAAGACCCGCCGGGAGATAGCGAGTCGTGCCAAGGGGATTCTGGAGAAGGCGAACGCCAGGATCCTTGGCGTGGTCTTGAACAACGCTCGGGTGGACACGAACATTTACAGGTACTACAGCAGCCGTGGGAAATGATAGACATCCACTGTCATATCCTGCCGGGTGTGGACGACGGTGCCGCTGAACTGGATGACTCTGTAGGCCTTGCGGAGGCGGCGGTCGCCGACGGTACGCGGACCGTCGTTGCAACCCCTCATGGAGCGAAGTGGGCGTACGCAGGTAACCTGGTAGAAACGCAGCGCAGGGTTAGCGATCTTCAGGCAGAGCTGAACGGCCGGGGGGTAGATCTGGAGGTGCTGACTGGCCTGGAGGTGCATATAACCCCCGATCTTGCGCAGCTTCACGATCGAGGGGACGTCTTCACCTTGAACGGCAGCCGCTATCTCCTGGTGGAGTTCCCATTGCAGGTTATGCCGATCTACGCGGATCAGGTGCTGTTCGACCTGCAGCTTCGCCATCTTGTGCCTGTGATCGCTCACCCGGAGCGCAATCTCGCGATCGCCGCCAAACCAGAGATCCTGTGGCGCATGGTGAGTCGCGGTATGCTGGCCCAGGTGACGGCCGGCAGCCTGATCGGCCTGTTCGGGTCTAAGACTCGCGAGGTGGCGGAGACCTTAGTGACTCACCATCTCGTCCACGTGATCGCCTCCGACGCTCACTCGGCGACTGGACGAGGGCCGGCGTTGTCGGCGGCGGTTAAACGAGCGGGAGAGCTTATCGGTCGAGACGCGGCCGGGGCTATGGTCACGACCACGCCGTGGACAATCCTTCGTGACGACATCGTGCAGGTGCCGGAACTGGAACCGTTGGAACGGCGCCGTTTCTGGTTCCCTTTCGGCCACAAGAAGTTCTGAGTGCTGAGTTCTGTCCCATCCAGTGACCCAGAACCCAGAACCCAGAACAAGCCTGGGAGGGTGTGAATGAAAGGCGTCATCCTAGCGGGGGGATCCGGGACCCGGCTATATCCACTGACTCGGATCACCAACAAGCACCTCTTGCCGGTTTACGACAAGCCGATGATCTACTACCCAATTCAGGCGCTGGTGAATGCGGGCATCACCGACATCCTGATCGTGACTGGTGGTAACAACGCCGGCGACTTCCTCCGTCTCCTCGGCAACGGCCGGGAGTTCGGCCTGAAGCACCTGAACTACACCTATCAGGAGCGGGCCGGCGGTATCGCCGAGGCCCTTGGACTGGCCGAGCACTTCGCCGACGGGCAGAAGATCGTGGTGATCCTCGGCGACAACGTCATCGAGGGGAACATCAAGTCGGCTGTGGGGTCCTTCGAGCAGCAGGAGCGAGGCGCCAAGATACTACTGAAAGAGGTTCCGGATCCGGAGAACTACGGTGTTCCGATCCTGGACGGAAGCCGCATCGTCAAGATCGAGGAGAAGCCAGCCAATCCGGCCACCAACTTCGCGGTCATCGGCATCTACATGTATGATGCCTCCGTGTTCGAGGTAATCCAGACCCTGAAGCCGTCTGGCCGCGGCGAGATGGAGATTACCGACGTCAATAATGCCTACATTGAGTCGGGAATCATGACCTACGACGTCCTGAGCGGCTGGTGGGCAGACGCGGGCGCTTCTATCGATGGGTATCTGGACTCGAACAACCTGGTCCGCCAGAGCGGGGCGAACAAGCGTGAGCTAGGGGTCGGGGATCAGGGAGCAGGGAGCGGAATGCTAGTTGCTGACACCCGATCCCTGACGCCTGACTCCTTGGCGACGAGGTAGCAGAGATGAGACTCCTGGTCACGGGTGGCGCCGGGTTTATCGGCAGCAATTACGTTCGCTACATGCTCTCCAAGTACCCGGACTATCAGGTAGTGGTACTGGACAAGCTGACCTACGCGGGGAACCTGGCTAACCTCGCGGACGTTGCCGACAATCCCAACTATCGGTTTGTTCGGGGCGACATCTGCGACCAGCCGCTGGTGGACGGCTTGGTTGCGGAGGTGGACGCCGTGGTCAACTTCGCGGCCGAGACCCACGTGGATCGCTCCATCCTGGATGCTGGGGGCTTCATCCAGACCGACGTCTACGGCACGTTCGTGCTGCTGGAAGCGGCGAAGAAGCACAACATCGGCCGCTTCCTCCAGGTGAGCACCGACGAGGTGTACGGCGACGTATCGACCGGGTCCTCCGTGGAGCGCGATCCATTCCGGCCACGCAGCCCCTACTCCGCCAGCAAGGCGGGCGGCGAGATGATGGTGCAGGCCTACCATGTCACATACGGCGTGCCCACCCTGATCACTCGCGGATCCAACAACTACGGCCCCTTTCAGTACCCCGAGAAGCTGATACCCGTGCTGATCACCAACGCCCTGGATGGACAGGAACTCCCTGTCTATGGCGACGGGAAGCAGATCCGCGATTGGCTGTACGTGCTGGACCATTGCAGTGCCATAGATCTCGTGCTCCACGAGGGCAAGATAGGCGAGGCGTACAACGTTGGCGGCGGGAACGAGCACGAGAACCTGGATATCGTTTACCAGGTGCTGGATCTGCTCGGCAAGTCGAAGTCGCTGGTGCGCTTCGTAAAGGATCGTCCGGGGCACGATCGCCGCTACTCCCTGGACTGCGCCAAGCTACGAAACCTCGGTTGGGCCCCCTCGCGCGACTTCGAGGAAGAGCTGGCCGAGACGGTGCGCTGGTACGTGGCCAACGAAGCCTGGTGGCGCCCCCTCAAGTCCGGCGAGTACTGGGACTACTACAAGAGCAACTACGCGGGACGATGATCAGGGGACAGGGGACAGGGCGGTTCAAGGTACCCGCGCGATTAAAATCGCCGGCTAGCTCGTAGCAAAACCCGCCTTCGCGGGTTTCGGAGTTGGCAGCGCTCTCGTCGATCGATGACTCGACCTTCGTCACGCCGACAGAGTCCGCGCAGGCGGACTTCGCCAGCAGTGGAGCCGGCGATTTTAATCGCGCGGGGACTCCCTCACGCGTCACATTCCTCCCAACATGACTCGGAAGTTCCGTTCCGGTGATGTTGCTTCTGTTCCCGTACATAGCTCTGGACGCGTCCTACGTCCTGCTGTGCCAATGAGAATGCTCCGTAGTACCCCTGCCACTTGAAGAAGTTGCCGGGTGCAATCACGTGGGTCATCAGATGTGAGGATGAGCCTTTCAGTTC
>JAJYKO010000778.1 GCA_021788565.1 Chloroflexota bacterium | reverse complement strand
CACCAACTGGTTGAGCAACGCGCAGACGGCACCGGACGTAAAGCGCTCGCTGTCTCAGGGCCAGAAGAACTGGGTGTTCCAGAAGATCGGATGGACGCCACCCAGCGTCGGAGGGTGATCTGCCCAAAGGTACTGGTGGAGGCTCACAGCATTCCGGGCAGGGTCATGGAGCCGGCGTTGTCCCAACGCCGGCGGTCGATTTGGAGAGCCGCCTGGGTTGAGGACAACCCAGGCTCCCAGGCCACTGAAGTACAACTGCCAGCACACTAAACTAAAGCCAAGGTGGTACCCATCGTCATCCCCGCGGAAGCGGGGATCCATTGCCCACACCCGAAGCGTGGATTCCCGCTTGCGCGGGAATGACGCGTGCGACGCGGGGAATGACGGTTACCGGCAGGCCAACATACTTCGGGTGGGAAGCCATGTAGATTCCACCCTAGCTCCACTTTAGGCTGCGCTGGTCAGTAACCGTACTAGCGGCTCCGCATCCGTGAGGTCGGGGAGCACAAGCTCGGCCCTGGTCTTGAGCAACTCCTTCAGGGGCACGTGGCCTGTTGCCACCGCGACGGCTCTGTAGCCATTGTCGAGTGCGCAGGCGACGTCGCGAGGGGTGTCGCCCACGATGAACACGTGCCGTGGATCTGCTTTTGCCCCCATGAACGCCTCGGCCCGGGAAACGGCGAGCGGCGGAAGCACCGTCCGCTCATCCCCCTCGGAGCCATAGGCGCCGATCCTGAAGAATTCGGCCAACCCCACGGCTGCCAGCTTGTCCTGGGCAATTTCGGGCACGTTTCCGGTCACCAGCCCCAACACCACGCCACGCTGGCGCAGCTGCTCCAGGACTTCCCTGGCACCCGGCAGCGCCACGTAACGCCCGTCGGCCTCATCCCTCACCTTGTACAACTCCACCATGGACCGGCACGCCTCAGCGGCCAGGTCACGGTGGTGACCGTCGTCCAGGCCCAGATTGCTAGCCAGCATTGTGAAGATCTGCAGGTCGGTCATCCCATGCATTTCCACGGAAAAGGTACACTCCGTCCCATAGACGCGACGGAAGGCGGCCTTGAACGCTCGACTGTGGGGTGAGGCTCCATCGGTCCTGACCAGCGTGCCGTCGATATCGAAGAGAGCCACCGCCCTAGAACTGCTTACCAAACGCGACCTCCAGACACCAAAAAAGAAACGCACCGGCCGGCATGCACCTTGGGTGCGTCTATAGGTACGCCTGAGAGGATTCGAACCTCCGACCCGCGGCTTAGAAGGCCGCCGCTCTATCCACTGAGCTACAGGCGCACGCGGGCGCGAAGGGGCCGCTCCCGCGGCCCCACCAGTACTTTCAGGCTCAATTATACCACTGTCAGGCGGGCTAGTACCTTGTGACAGGTGCCCTGACAACTTGGAGCCTGGGTTGTCTCAAGCCAGGCGGTTCCCCAACCGACCGCCGGACGCGTCACGCGCTGTGCCCGCTCGCGTTCTCGGGGACAACGGCGGCTACAGGTTTTTCATCCACAAGCAACAGGGCACTAGCGGTTACTTGTCCGACGCCAGGATCCCACCGTGCGCCCAGTTGGACTTGTCGACGTCCTCGAAGATGATTATCGTGCCCTCGGGAGTGGTCTTTCCAATGCGCACCATCACGTCCGTGAGAGCCTTGGCGATCTCCGCCTTCTGTTCCTTTGTTCGCCCGGTCCATAACGAAACTCGGAGTACCGGCATTCCTCTCCTCCTGACTTGCTACTTTCTATTTGGTCATCAGCCGCCGTCTAAGCAGGTCCATCGCATCCAGCGTCGCACGTCGGCGAAGATCCCCATACGTAGTGCTGTACCGATTGGACACGCTCGTCACTTCGCCACGGATGTCAACCGCGGCATATACTACCCCCAGCGTCTGGTCGCCCGACGCCTGCTGCTCCATCCCGCCAGTCACGGCCAGACCGACGTCCGAAAACAGCGATGCCCTCGACGCCGCTGCCATGGCCCTCGCGACCTCTTCACTCAGCGGCCCTTTCTCGTAGATCAGCGTCTGATCGACCCCGAGCCGCCCAAGAGTCGCCACGTCGTGGGCGAGCAACCCCCCGAGAAACCGCTCGCGTCCGACCGCCGCCAGCGTGAGGGTCGAGGAGAGTTGTCCGCCGGTGCCGTTCTCCATCGTCGAGAGATTGAGATCGTTCCTCACCAGGAGACCCCCGATGGCATCGGCTACTGTCTCCTGATCAACCCCGTAAATATAGTCACCGAGAATACCCCTCACCTTCGCATCGAAAGCGGCCACCATCTGCTCGGCCGCCTCGGCGCTCTGGGCCTTCGCGGTGATCCTCACGTGCACGCCGTCCGACTTGGCGTAGGTGGCCACCGTCGGGTTCGACGACGCAGTGAGTTCCGTCAACGCGTGTTCCGCCTGGGACTCCCCGATACCCAGCGTTTTGATGGTCCGGGAGAGTATCACCCAACCGCCCGCCAGCTTGCCGAGCTCAGGGAGCACCTCCTGCTCCCACATCCGCTTCATCTCCACCGGCACACCCGGCATCGCCACGATGACCCGCCCATCCTTCTGCACCCACCAGCCCGGCGCCGTCCCGATGGGATTCGCCAGCGCCCCCGCCGAGGGAATGAGAGTTGCCTGCTTGACGTTGCGCTCGGGCATCGAGCGATTGCGGCGGGCAAAGAAGGCTTTCAAGTCCTCCACGAGGGCAGGCTGCACGACCATCTCTTCGCCAAGCAGCGCGGAAATCCCCTCCCTCGTCAGGTCGTCTCCGGTAGGTCCGAGCCCCCCGCTGATGACGATCAGGTCAGAGCGCTCCCAGCCTCGGCGAAGCGTTTGCACAAGCCGATCTAGGTTGTCGCCGACCTGGCTGATGAAGTAGACGTCGACGCCGAGCTCCGACAGCGATTCCGCCAGGTAGGGAGCATTTGTGTCTACCAGATGGCCCAGCAGCAGTTCGGTCCCAACCGATAGGATTTCACCTTTCATCACAACTCTCGCTTCTCGCTACTCGTTTTCCTGGGGATAGAGCACGAACAGATGATTGACGGGACCATGGCCACGGCCCAGGGGATACGCGTTGCGGATGGCCGCGGTTATGTACTCCTTGGACGCGGCAACCGCGGCTCGAACGTCGAGGCCGAGCGCCAGGTGCGCGGCGATAGCCGCGGAGAGAGTGCAGCCAGTTCCATGAGTATTGCTGGTATCGAAGCGGGGCGCACTGAGTGACACCATTTCGTGGCCGTCGTACAGCCAGTCCACGGCATCGCCTGTGGCATGGCCGCCCTTCACCAGCACGTTTCGCGGCCCCAAATCAAGGATTCGGGTGCAAGCTTCCCGCACATCGGCCTCGGTCTCGATCGAGATCCCGGCCAGCACCTCGGCCTCCTGCCGGTTAGGCGTTGCCACCAGCGCCAGTGGAAGCAGCAGCTCCTTGACCGCATCCACAGCGTCCTCTCGAAGCAAAAGGTCGCCGCTAGTCGCCACCATCACCGGATCCACCACCACTCTGTCAACACCGTAGTGCCGAATCCTGTCGCAGACCGCCTCGATGATCCCCGCGTTGGAAAGCATTCCGGTCTTCATGGCGTCGATGCCAATATCGGTCGCGATGGCATCGAACTGAGCCGCCACAAAGGAAGGAGAAACATCGAAGATGCCCGCCACCCCCATCGTGTTCTGGGCAGTGAGGGCCGTGATCGTGGAGGTGCCGTGCACTCCCAGAGCCGCGAAAGTTTTCAAGTCTG
>JAJYKO010000018.1 GCA_021788565.1 Chloroflexota bacterium | reverse complement strand
CTCCGTCACGCGGATTGTCACCCCTGGAATCGACGCTTCAGCGGGTGATCCAGGCACGACCGACTGAAGTCTCGATTCCAGGATTGCCGAGCTATCCCCCTGTCCCACTAGCCCGCCGTCTTGCGGGGTACTCAACCAGGTTCTGGTTCGGCTGCTGCTGTCGCTGCCAGGCGACCATGCTCAGCGCCTCGAAGATCACGTTCGCGGCTAGCATGGCGGTGATCTCGGAACTGTCGTAGGGCGGAGACACCTCCACCAGGTCGAAACCTACAAGCGGGAGCGATTTCAACTCGCGCATCAGGTCCAGCGCCTGGCGGCTGGTCGGACCGCCCACCTCAGGCGTTCCCGTGCCGGGCGCGTAAGCGGGATCTATGAAATCGATGTCGAAGGTGAAGTAGACCTTCGGTCCCGTCCCTTTGAGCACCTGGCTCGCCACGTCGTGGATCCCCCTGCGAAAGAGGTCCTCTATGGTCACGATGGTGATGCCGTAGCCGCGGGTACGGTCGAAGTCGTCCCTGTAGGGAAGCGAGCTGCGCAGCCCGATCTGGAAGGAGGTGTGCGGATCGATCAGCCCCTCCTCGATGGCACGCTTGAAGACGGTAGCATGGCCGTACTCCTTGCCGAACAGCTTGTCCCAGGTGTCGGGATGGGAGTCCACCTGCACTAGCGAAACCGGCCCGTGCTTCCTGGCGCAGGCGCGCAGCAGGGGCAGGCTGATCGAATGGTCGCCCCCCATGGCCACGGGGAATACGTCGTTATCGTAGAAAACGGCTGTCTGTCTCTCAACCAGGGCGTAGGTGTCCTCTATGTCGCTGGGAACCACCGCCAGGTCACCGTAGTCGATTACCGAGAGGTCGCCGAACGGCTCGACTTCCAGCACGTAGTTGTAAGAACGCAGCAGCCTGGAGGCCTGCCGGATCCCTTGCGGACCGAATCGGGCGCCCGGCCGGAAGCTGGTGCCTCCGTCGAAGGGGACGCCGAAGATGGCGGCGTTGACCCCGTCCAGGGACTGAGTGTGGGGTAGCCGGGCGAAGGTGGAGATCCCGGCGAATCTGGGAACCGCGTGGCCGTGGGGCCGCTGCGGCAAACGGTCCAGCTGATTGTCTGACATTGGTATCGCCTCGTGTTCATCGAACAGAGTTGATCGTACGGGCAACAGGTGTCCGGGCGAACATTGTAACACCAGGAAGATGCATTAGCGGTGCCGACCTCGGGCGCGGCCACTTCCTCCTCTCTTTTGCCAAACGGGAGCGAAATAGCGCACCGCGGCGCGAAATGCCGGGCGCCAGGCGCGAGAGTTGCAATCATGCTGAGGATCGGGCCGTTGGAGGCCCGAGATCCACTTTCGAAGGAGAGATGGTGATGGGCAGAATAGATCTGCACTTCACGAACGCCTCATGCGCTCACTGCGCTCGGCTGGTTAGCCATTCCCTAGGGAAGGTCGACGGCGTCCTGTCTGTAGACGTCGACCGAATCGATCAAAAGGTCATCGTCGCTTTCGACCCCTCCCGCGTTACCGTGGATTCCATCCGCTCTATCATGGAGGAGACGGGGTATCCGACCAGACTGTTGTCCGAGAGGATCGTCCCTTTCTCGCCGAGGCCGCTGTCCGGCAGGGCAGCCTAAGCCTCGGCCCTATGGCCTGCAGCCGCGATCGCGAATAGCCTGCATCAGCTCTTTTGTGGGGCTATCCTTCAATAGATAGCGGCTTGCCCCGGCCGCGAAGGCTTCGGAGAGGTGGATGGGGTAGACTGTGAGGACTATCACGCGGGTTTCGGGGGACTCCAGTTTGATGCGACGGGTGGCCTCTATGCCGTCCACTCCGGGCATTCCGACGTCCATCAGGACCACGTCCGGGTGCAGCGTTCGCGTCATCTGAACTGCCTGGAGTCCGTCGGACGCCTCTCCTATCGGTAGCAGATCCGCCTGGGTCTCCAGGATAGCCACCAGACCGTCCCTGATGGCGGGGTCATCGTCCGCAACAAGCACCGTGACGGGTTTCATGTAGGGACCTCCATCGGCAGCTTCTCTCCTGCTGCCACAGCTACACTACTCCCCGCCGCCAGCTCGCGGCATCAGACCATGGGCCCATTATCCGGTAGGCCGAAAGGTGAGTGCCGTCCTACTCGTCCAGCTTGATGATGCGGCGCTTGAGGGCAATGGTAACCGCCTCCGTGCGATCGGACACAGACAGCTTGGAGAGGATATTGCTCACGTGGGCCTTCGCCGTCTTCTCGGTGATGACCAACTCCCGGGCGATCTCCTTGTTCCGGTACCCCCTGGCCATCAGCTTCAATACCTCCAATTCCCGCTCGCTCAGGGTGTCATCCGCTGCGCCTTTCCTGGAGAGCTGGGTGTACCTGTCCACCAGCTTGCTCGCCACCGCGGGCTCCAACAGCGACTCGCCGCGGCTCGCGGCCCGGATCGCCTTGAAAAGATCGTCGCGCGAGGCACCTTTCAGCAGGTAGCCTTTGGCTCCTGCCTCGATGCCTGAGAAGATGTGCTCGTCGCTGTCGTAGGTGGTGAGGATGATCACCTCGGCCGTCTCGCTTTCCTTTCGGATCTGCTGTATCGCCTCCACCCCGCCCATCTTCGGCATCTGCAGGTCCATCAGGATCACAGCCGGGTGAAGTTGCTTCGCGAGCCGCACTGCTTCCTGGCCGTCACCGGCCTCCCCCACCACCTCCATGTCAGGTTGTGTCTCGAGCATAGCACTCAAACCTTCCCGAACCACGGGATGGTCGTCAACCAGCATTACCCGTATGCGATCCATCCATCCCTCCCGTCCCCTGTCCCCTGACCCCCGTCACCTATTCAGTAATGGGCACCTCTATCTCCATGATGGTGCCTTGGCCCGGGGCGCTCTCGATCTTCAGCCAACCCCCCAGCAGCCGCGCCCTCTCCTGTAACCCCCGCAGCCCGAATCCCCCGTCCACGCTTGTCGAGCGAACCGCCGCTGGGTCGAAGCCGACGCCGTTATCCGTTATCCGAAGCTTGATCGCGTCATCCTCGAAGCTGAGGCTCAACTCCACGAGGGAAGCCTCGGCGTGCTTGCGCACGTTGTTCAGCACCTCCTGGACGATCCGGTAGAGGCCGTTCTCCGTTTCGCCGGGGAGGGCTGGGACCTCGCCATCCAGGTGGAAGCTGGCCTTCCACGAGGCCTCCTCTGCCAGCCTATCCAGCTCCTGGCGGATTGCATCGACCAGCTTCTTCTCCTCCAGCGGCGAAGGGCGCAGGTTCCACACTGACCTGCGGGCCTCCAACAGGCTGCTCCTCGCCAGAGCCGTGGCCTTCTGAACCCGCATCCTGGCTCGCTCCGGGTTGCTTTCCATGAGCTGATCGGCCGCCTCCAGCTGTAGAACTATACCGGTCAGGCCCTGGGCGATGGTGTCGTGGATCTCCCTGGCCAGGCGGTTTCGCTCCTCCATAATGGCGAGTCCCCTGGTTCGCTCGTACAGGCGGGCGTTCTCGATGGCGAGGGCAACTGAGTTGGCTATGCCGGCCGCCAGTTCCACCTGCTCCGGCTGAAAGTCGTAGTAGCCCTCGTGAGCCGTCACCATGGCGACACCCAGCACCCGGTCCCTGGCCACGAACGGTACCGCCAGTAGTGACTTGATGCCGAAGGCGCTGATCACCTTCTTGTTCGTTCGGGGATCAGTATCGGCATGGGTACTGATGACGGGCCGCTTAGTCTGTATTATCTCCCGCAGATACGCGCTAGCGGTCACGTCCAGCGAGGTACTCATGTACCTCTCGCGCAGCTGGTTCATCAGGCCGGTATCCGATCCCTGGCCGGGCATCAGTTTGGTGCCGGTCTCGTCCAGCAAATACATGCCGCAATCGGGGACGCCTACCGTCTTGCCGATACTGTTGGCTGCTACCCTGAGCACCTCGTTCAGCAGCAGGGTGGAGTTGACGGCTCTGGTGACGTCCAGGATTATCGCGGTCTCCTGGCGATGCGTCCGCTCGGCTTCGAACAGTTCGGCATTGCGGAGGGCCACGGCGATCTGGTCCGCGAGGGTTCTGGCAGACTGGAGATCGGCGTCGTCGAAGGCACCCAACTGGTCGCTTTCGATGTCCAGCACACCGACAACTTCGTGGCCCAGCTTCACCGGAACGGCGAGTTCGGAGCGGGTGAGCTGAAGCTCCCGTGTGGCGTAGTAGCGCGGCTCCTTCGACACGTCGTTCACGAGCATCGGCTTGCCGCTGTGGGCGACCCAGCCGACGATCCCTTCCTCTCCGACCTTGAGGCTGGTTCCCATGGGGAGCGAGTACCCGTAGTCGCCGCTGGTTGCCTTCAGATCCACGTTTCTGCCGGAGGCGTCTCGCAAGAAGACGTTGACGTAGTGGTATTCGGAGTCCTTCTGCACCGCCTTCACTATGAAGGGGAGCAAGTCGTCCAGATCGAGCACCGAGGCAATCTGCCGGCCGATCCGGTTGATCGTGCGGAGTTCGTTGATGTGGTGGCGCTGGCGACCCTCGGCGCGACGCCGGTCGGAGATGTCGCGGGCTATCCCACGTACTCCGGCTACCACACCGTTCTCATAAACGTTGGTGCCATGGATCTCCATGGGGATTCGCCGCCCGTCTTTGCCGAGCATCTCCAGATCGTACACCGTACGCGGACCGCGACCCTGGACGTTGCGGTGGAAGTGGCCCAGAGCGATCGGTTTGCTATCCTCTGCGAGTATCGTAGTGAAGTGCTGGCCGACGAGTTCCTCCGGCCGGTACCCCAGGATGGAAAGCACGGCCGAGTTGGCGAAGGTGAACTTCCCCTCCAGGTCGACGCAGAAGACGAAGTCCATGACCTTCTCGACCATGGAGCGATACCGCTCTTCAGAGCGGCGGGCCTCGGCTAACTCTGCTTCCTTTCGGGCCAGCAGATCCAGAGCCCGCTCGAGGGTGTGCTCTAGCGAGAGGCGCGACTCGTCCATAAGGGGCGCACCTTTGCGTTCCTGCTCTCGATCAGTTGCCATCGTTGCGCATCCTCGAGCAGTACAAGAGAACAGCGCCTGCCTCGCTGACGAGGCGTAGTCCGGCTCGGAGGCCGCCGCGGACGGAGCGATCAGCGGGCAGCACTGTGCGGCGATTCAGTGTACCGAAGGACAGAAATCAGGTCAAATCGCGCATGGGTGCTATCGGGCCGCGGTTACCCGGTTGCGGCCCTCGGCCTTCGCCTGATAAAGAGCCATATTGCCCGCAGCAGCTCTCGCTCCAGCATCTCTTCCATGGTTTCGAATACGTGGCGGTAGTGATGCATGGCTTCACTGCGGCGAAGCGACTCCACGGTACCCTCCAACTGGGATACTGGCTGCCGGAGTGCCCGTAGCTCGTCCAAGCGCTGTTCTCTACTCAATCCGTCGTCACCCATGGGAACCTCCAACGAGACGTCGGACCCTTCGAGAAGCTGCATCTACTATCCAGTCAGGGTAAACATAGTGTATACGTATGTTTCCATCTACCGTCGAGAAAACGCGGGACGCCGGGAAGGTCGACCTTCCCGGCGTCCGATGAGCTGTTTGACTAGCGGAATTAGGCGCCTTAGCGCGTTCTCCGGTAGCGGTCCCTCACCGGGATCGGAACGAGGGCGGGCTTCCGGGAAGCTGCTTCTCTATGAGAGCGCAAAAGTACCGCCGAAGTCCGCAGCATGAGCGACGACACGGTCGTTGCTGCGGCGGCAACCAGAGCCAGGAACACTAGCTGAATGGACGACGCCGCGCCGCCTGCGTTCGCGAGCGCTACCGCAGCCAGCAAGGCCATCGAGAGCGAAGCTGCAAACGAGGCGGTGGCGCCTGTATATCTCAGATCGTCACGCACCTTAGGTCCTCCACTGTTTCCAGAAACGTCATGTTCACGGTTTCTCAGGATTCTCTCACTACTAACACGTAATCACTACTGCATAACTGATTCCACAGCACCAGGTAGCTGCTGCCCGGTTAGCCACTATTAGCAATTTCCTAGCCACAGTTACTGGAATTCCTCCGGCCGCCCGGGATACAATGATCCCATGGCTAAGATGCAGTGGCTCCATGGCTAGGTCAGCACCAGCCGTCCCCATAGGCCGTGAGGCGCAGGTAGCGCGGGCAAGCCGTGCCGTCATCCTGGCGGCGTTTCTCTCCAACCTCGGTTTCAACTTCGTTTACGCGCTTCTGCCGCTCTACGTGCGCGAACTTTCCGGCCCCGGTGCCGCCACCGCCATGTGGTCGGGTTTCATTCTGGCCGCAAGCCCTATGGCTGGGGCGATTGCCTCCCCCTTCTGGGGGCGCTTGACCAACCGGGTCAGTTACAGGGCAATGCTGCTGGGGGCGCTGGTCAGTACTGCCGTCCTTATTGGCCTGATGACGCTGCCCAATGCGCCCTGGCAACTGCTGATTCTCCGCATCCTGGCGGGCGCCTTCGGGTCGATTCAAGCCGTGGCGATGAGCGCCCTTGCGGCCTGGACCAGGCCCGAGGACCTCTCCAAGGCCATCAGCCGTCTCCAGATGGCCCAGATGTTCGGCGTTATCGTGGGGCCGATGACCGGCGGGCTTGTAGCTGCCCTGTTCGACGTCAGGTTCGCGCCCCTGGCCGGGGCCTGTTCGCTCGCCCTCGGTACTCTGCTGGTGGCTCGTTGGCTGCACGAGCCGGCGGGTAAGCGCGCCCGAATCAAGGGGGCTGCGCCAAAGCTGAAGCTGACCTACCTGTGGCTACCGGTAATCACGCTGCTGGCGGTGCAGTTCACCGACTCGTCGTTCAATCCCATCCTGCCCCTACTCTTGGCTCGGGGCACCGATGCAACTGGGATTGTTGCGGGGCTGACTGGCGCCGCGGCATCCATGAGCGCCACGGCGGCGGCGATCGGCGCCGGTCTTGCCGGTCACCTGTTGAAGAACGGGATGCGGCCACGGTCTCTCGTGGCCGCGATAGGGACACTTGTGCTGTTCACCCTGGCTGCCATGGTAGCTCCTCTGCCGTGGGGAGTGGTGCTGTTTCGTGTTCTCTGCGGCGGAATGGTGGCCGGCATAACTGTGGCCGCCTACAGCGCGGGAGGGCTCTCGGTGGAGCCGAGTCAGCGTGGGGCCGCCTATGGCTGGCTCTCCAGCTCCGGTCTGACTGGGAACGCCAGCAGCCCTGTCTTTGCGGGGTTGCTGGCGGCGATCGATCTTCGCGCAGTCCTGGTTCTGGACGCGGCCCTCTGCCTCGTGAGCGGGGCGGGGTGGGCCTTCTCCCGCAGGTCGACTCCCGCTGCGCCTCCGGTCCCTGCCGAGAAGGAACTGAGCGCAGGGTAGCGATCGGCATGGGCTACCTGGCAAACCGGTCTTTCAGCCGCAGAAGGGGTGACTCCACGAAACGCCAGGATGCCAGGGCCAGCAGGTAGGTGATCACCAGCTTCCCCACCGGATGAGCAAAGGGGACCAGGCCGGGCTCGCCCGGGAACGCGTGCCACAGGAACTTGTCCACCACCACGTACACCGGGAAGTGGAACATGTAGATTCCGTAGCTGATCTTGCCGATGTGGCGAAGGGGCCGCAGCCGAAGCAGGTGTGAGAGTATCGGCGTGCCGGCCACGGCCATGGAGACGATCCCGCCGAAGAAGAGCGCGAGCAGGGTGACGGTGGGTAGGTTGCTGGGCGACGATGCCCATTCCTGGGGGTGCCAGTAGGCGGACAGTCCGTTGGCGTGTACCAGGTAGAGCAGCCAGGCTCCGGAGGCGATGGCAACCCACATCCCCTTGACGGCAATAGCGCGGATATCGTGGCCGGAGCGCACCAGTATCGCGAGGGCGGCCCCCGCCGCCAGCGGCTCGAGCTGTGCCGGCAGCGCTGTGTCCATCAGGGTTTCGTTGTGGGTGAGCACCAGCAGGAGTGCCCTCGAGACCAGCCCCAGGCCGAAGAGGGTCGCGGTCAAGATCAGCAGCCTCTTGCGGCTTAGCCACAGAATCGCCAGGGGCCACAGCAGGTAGAACTGCTCCTCCACCGCCAGCGACCAGCTCTGGTTGAAGGCGTCGGGGAAGCTCGGCGTGAAGCTGGTTGCGCCCAGCAGGTAGTTCTGAGTGTAAACGAGATAGTATGGAAGATCCCCCACACTCCTGCCCAGCACCACGGCGACGACCGTGATCACGAAGAGCGTGAGGTAGTAGATGGGGAAGATTCGAAGGCCCCTTCGCGCGTAGAAGTTCCGCAGGTAGTGAGGGCTACCCTTCGCGTCAAGGAGGATCCCGGTGATCAGGAAGCCCGAGAGGACGAAGAAGAGGGTGACCCCAGCCCAACCGAGGCTGAACCAGTACGCCTCCAGATGGAACAGCAGCACAACGATAATCGCTATCGCTCGGAGCCCATCCAGCTCCTGTATGTGGCTGCGAACTCCTGCGGCCGGCCTCTTCTTCGGCCGATCGTTCCTTCCGACGGTTTCTAGCAGGCGCTCCTCGCTGGGCGCCCGCGTGCCTGCCTCGACTATGGCTATGTCTGCCAACCTCCTTGGCTACCAGCTTTCGGCACGGTGACGTAAGGGTTCACTCTGGCAATGTCCGTACCTCCGGCAGGTTGCAGCGCGACTCGGGCAGAGTTCGCGTTGACCTCGAATTGTCGCGTCTGCGCATCCCAGTGTACTATTGGGCACTTTCTGGGAGAGGCGGCCGACAATGATTGTGATCGACGAAGCCACCAGCCGAGAACTGCTGGATATGGACGAGGCGATTCCGTGGCTGGCGGAATCGTTCCTAGCAATCAGCGCGGGGCCTACCGTAGGGATGCGAAGCGATGTGGACGATCCGGCACACTCTGCCCGCGGACTGCTGCTGAGCAGCTATGTCGGTTCCCTCGAAGGTGTGTGCTTCAAGGTAGTCGGCACCTGGCGCGGCACCCGGGCCGGTGTGATCGTTGTCTTCAACGTCGCCACCGGCCACCCCGAAGTCCTTCTCTCCGCCGCCCATGCCACCGATGTTCGCACGGGAGCCGCCTCCGCGGCTGCCACGCGTCGGCTCGCCAGGCCCGAAAGCAAGAGGTTGGCGATTCTCGGCACCGGACTTCAGGCATTCACCCAGCTCCAGGCGATGCTGGCCGTTCTCCCCATCGAGAGCGTAGCCGTGTGGAATCGCACTGCTGAAAACGCGGCAGGCTGGGTGGAAAGGGCGCGTGCGAAACTGGGCCAGGCTTCTCCCGATTTTCGTCTTTGCGCCACTCCAGAGGATAGCTGCCGAGAGTCAGACGTAGTGGTGATATGTACCAGGGCTCGGGAGCCGGTGTTGCGGGGAGAGTGGCTGTCACCCGGCGCGCACATTAATGCTGTAGGAGCCAGCACCCCCCTCCAAAGAGAGCTGGACCTGTCAGTCCTCCAACGGGCGGCGCTCAGGGCAGTGGACAGTCGGGAGTTGGCGCTCAAGACCGGGGACTTTCTAGAGCCGATGTCTCAGGGCATCATCCGCCCAGAAGATGTGGTCGAAATCGGCGAGGTGCTGCAAGGGACGCGACTCGGGCGGACAGACAGCGATCAGATTACCCTGTTCAAATCGGTTGGGCACGCTGCCAACGACCTCGCGCTTGCGCTGCACCTTGCCGCGAAGGCCCGCCGACTGGGACGAGGCATGGAGCTGGAGGTGTAAGTAAAGTTCGGCAGAGACCGCGTCCGCGGGAATGGCCGGCTGCGTGGGGCGCTTGTTGTGGGAGCGGGCCGGCTCATCGCCGGCCCGCCACACTTTGCTACTTCGCCAGGGCTAGCAGCGGCTTCGTCCAGGTCTCTTGCTCGGCCCAGTAAGTCGCGGCCTGGCCCGCACTCATGTACTTCGGCGACATGCCGATCTCGTTAATCTTCTGCTTGAACTCGTTACTGGCCACCGCATTCTTGACGGCCGACTCCATGATGGAAACGATCGGCTTGGGTGTGTCCTTGGGTGCGGTCACGATGTATGCGGCGGATGCGTATACCTTGTAGCCCTGCGACTCCAGCGTTGGTGCCCCGGGCAGGAGGTCGTTCGGCTGGCTGTCGAATATGCCGAGAACCCTCACGGTGCCATTCTTGACCTGGGATCGGACGTTGCCGAGGGTGGCGGTGGCCACCTGAACGTGGTCACCTAATGCAGCCGTTATGGCCTCCGTCCCGCTGTTGAAGTGCACGTAGCTGAACGTGACACCCGCCAGCTGTGAGAGTGCCAGCATTCCCAGGTGGTTGATACCCTTAAGCCCGGCGGTGGAGACTGTGACCTTACCCGGATTCGCTTTGGCGGCGTCCACCACGTCCTTGACGGTCTTGAAGGGACTGTCCGCCTTCACGACAATAGCGAGGCCATCTGCGAACGCCGTCGCCACAGGCTGGAAGTCGTTGCGGGTGTAGGCTGCCTTCCGTTCAGGGTCCAGGTAGGTGACCAGGGTTGTGGGAATCGCGAACATCAGGTAGGTATATCCGTCAGGTTTGGAGCTGATCAACTCCTGAGCCGCGACCTGCGTGGTAGCGCCTGGCCTGTCGACTACCTCGACAGGAACGCTCAGCTCTTTCTGAAGTAGCGGCGCCAGGACTCGGGTGGCCAGATCGGTCGAGCCGCCCGCCGCGAACGGGACCAGCAAGGTGATGGTCTTGCCCTTCGCGGGGTAGTCCACAGCCTTCGCCGCGGGGGCGCTCGTGGGAGCCGCAGCGGCGGGGGCAGCACCTGTCGGGGCTGCAGCGGCCGCCTTGGTCGGCTCAGCCGCCTTTTGGGGTGAGGACGGAGCCTGCGTTGGAGCAGCCGACGGGGCTGCTTGACCGCAGCCTACCATCAGCAGTCCGACGAACACGAACGCAGCGGCTAATGCTATAACGGAATGCTTCATCACTCCATCTCCTTTCTTGGCTAACTGATGCGCCTGGTCAGATCTGAATTCTGAGTATCTACGGGTTTACGAGGGCTCCTGGGTTCTCCGCGACCATCCGCCGTACTTCGCCCTCGGTGAATCCGGCTTCCAAGAAACGCCGGGCGAAGTCGGCGAGCCCCTCGTCCGGCCACGGCCCCGCCGGCTGACCCAGGTCGGTGGCAAGGATCGTGGCCTCCGGACCGACGGCTCTGGTGGCCGCGAAGATCTCTTCCCAGCTTATCTTGCCGCTGTAGGGGGTGGTGTAACACCTCTCCATGAACACCCCCTGATGGGCGAGCTCTACCTGTGCGTCCAGTGGCATGGCTATGGATGGAAACTCCGGGTGGGTGGCCACGATCCGGCGAACCCCGGCGCCGCGGGCTGCCTTGACCAGCTCGATCACCTCGTCCGTTCCCAGGTGGCCGGTCGCCAATATCATGTCGTGGCTGGCGATGACCTCCAGCACCTGGGCGACCTCGGCTAGGAGCTTCCCGTCCTCTCCCAGGATGCTGAACGCGGGTCGAGACATGCCTTGCTCTCTGAGTGTCTGTTGGATGGTGTACCAATAAGCCCGCTTGCCAGCTGGATTGCTAACCTGATACTTGATTTCATTCGCCGCGTCGACGGTGGGAAACCAGACCAGACGGGCGCCGGAGCGGCCGGCCACGTCCACGGCGATGGGGTTCAGGGCCCCGATGGCGTGGTTAAGGGACAGAGAACCGTAGGTCCGCGTTCCCGGCACGACTTCGTTCACCAGGCTCGCTCGGTCTGCCGTGGGCACGAAATGGGACTTGATCAGGATGCCTGCCATCCCGGCTTCGGCCGCGCGGCGGGCAAAGTCCAGATCGTTTCCCTTGCGCGGCATGATGTCGGGGGCGCTGTGGATGTGGAGGTCGTAGCCGCCCTTGATGAGCTCGCGTGCAGAATCCTCGGCAGTCATAGGCAGTCTCCTAAGCGTTTAGTAGTGCTTTCCGAAACCCTCTAGTTGATGTAGACCACGCGCTCTCTGGCAAGTACATCCCGCAAATTGTTGTAGTCCAGGCTCAACTCACCCCGCCCGATCCGCGCTCTGCTGATCTCCTCCTTTGCTTCCCGGGCCCGGCCGGCCCCCAGCACGCGGGCGGCGTCGTCCGGTGGCACCACAACCACGCCCATCAGGCCGCTTCGAGACTGAGACTCATGTACCGTGGCCACCCCTAGTTCCGCGAGCTCAGCCGCAATCGCCCGGTCGGGGCGCTGGATGTTGCGGACTATGCAGGGCGGCCTCATATGAGCTCTTCCCCCACATAGGGGAAGTAGCGCTCGAACACCTCGGCGTAGCGATAGGCGTTGTTGCCCGAGATGCGGCGGGCGTTGTTGCCCCTGATGTGGGCCCTCATTGTGTAGTACTCCAGCAGGTGCTTCTGGGCGACGAAGCACTCCATCGCCTTCCGCTTGGCGTCGAAGCTGGAAGTGATGTCGATATAGGCCTCGGGACGGAACTGGCTCAGCTCTGGCTGATGGTGCTCGTAGCCGAAGATCCTGGCGGGACCTACGGTCGGTACATCCGGCCTATAGCCCGGGGACTGAGCCAGGACGGCGGCCCTGAGGGTGGCCTGGGCAACGTCGACATGGTCGGGGTTGAACGGGTCGTGGTGCCCGTGGGTGATGATGATCTGGGGACGCAGCTTACGGATGAACAGAACCAGGGTCTCGATACGCTCGTCGGTCAGCTTGAGGGGGTAATCGCCCCAGTCCAGGAACTCCACCTGGACCCCCAGCGCTGCCGCCGCTGCCTCGGACTCGGCTCGCCGGACCTGCTTCACCTTCTCCTCGGTCTGCCCAGGCTCCTTCCACAGTTCTCCCGACTCCCCGCGCTCACCGTAGCTAAGGACCAGGACGTGGACGGGGTTGCCCTCCTGGGCGTACTTCGCGAGTGTGCCGCCCGCCCGCCACACGTAGTCGGCGGCGTGGGCGCTGATACAGAGAATCGTTGGCATCCGAACTATCCTCCCTTTACCGGTAGTCCATCTAATACTCCATCAACCGTCGAGCCTCGGCCATGGTGCGCAGCACCCCTTCTATGTGGCGCCGCATCGCCACCGCGGCCCGCTCACGGTCGTGAGCGCGGAGTGCGTTGAGGATCTCTGTGTGCTCCGCCAGGGATGTCTTGCTTCGGCCCGGGACCAGAACAGTCCTGAACCTGTATCGAACGAGGGATGTTTGGAGCGAGGCGAGCGTCTGTTGGAGCCTGACGTTGCCCGTCGCCTTCAGGATACGCTGGTGAAATTGGGCGTTTCGCTCCGAGTATTCCAGCGGCTTTTCGTCGCTCAGCAGCCTCTCCATCTCGTCGATCAATCGCTGGAGTTCGGCGATGCCCTCGTCATCGATGCGAGTGGCTGCCAGGGACGCCGCCCAGCCCTCCAATCCTTCGCGCACCTCCATCACCTGAAGAGCCTCCTCCAGGCTGATGTCCGTGACTTTCGCGCCGCGATGGGGCTCGATGGTAACCAGCCCCTCTTGATGAAGCCGCTGTAAGGCTGATCTAACGCTGATTCGACTGACCCCTAGCGCCTGGGCCAGATCGGTTTCCACGAGCCGCTGGGAAGGCCGGTATACGCCATCCACGAGCTGTTTTCGCAAAGTGCGATAAGTCTGCTCCACTAGAGTGTCGGCCAAGCTCTGTCCTCCTCAATTGGCGACAACATTGTATCCAATTTCGTAGCCACGTCAACAGGGAATTGAAACTTGGGGCAGAGGCCGATGTTGTCGGCTTCTACAGCATCCGGTCGAGCTCCCGGACGGCCGCCTCCAGTACCCGAATGCCCGCCAGGATATCGTCGGGATCGGTCCACTCCTTTGGACTGTGGCTAATACCGCCTCGACTCGGCACGAAGATCATCCCCGCCCTGGTCACGAAGCTCATGATGCGGGCGTCGTGCCCTGCGGCGCTGGGCATCGCGTTGTGGGGATAGCCCAGCTTCTCCGCGGACGCCTTCATGACGTCCACGACCTCCAGCGCCATCTTACCAGGCACGTCGTCCAGCAGCTGGGTAAGCTGAAGGCCGATGTTGCGCCGCTTGCATACCTCTTCCATCATTGCCACGATCTTTGCGGAGGCTACCCTCTTCGGATCTGGCACCGTATCTCGGATATCGATTCCAAGCTCAGCCTCGCCTGGGATGACGGTCATCGCCCCTGGCTTTACCCTCAAGATACCGACGGTCCCCACGGTAGTGGGGCCTGCCTCTGAGCCTGCTATTCGCTCGACTCCGAGGACGATCTCGGCGGCTGCCGCCAGCGCATCCTTTCTCGCTCCCATGGGTGTCGCGCCGGAGTGGTCGGCGCTACCGGTCAGGATCGCCCTGTACCGCGTCGCGGCCGCTATCGCCGAGACCACGCCGATCTTCTTGCCCAGCTTCTCCAGCACGGTACTTTGCTCGATGTGCAGCTCTAGGTAGGCCGCGATGCTGGCCGGGTCCCACCGTGCTTCCGCGATCTGGTCTGGATCGAGGCCCACGCCTCGCACCGCCTCCGCCGGGCTGATCCCCTGCGCGTCCTTCAACTGGTCCAGCAGTTCCCCCTTCATGGCGCCGGTGATCAGCTTGCTGCCCATGCAGGTGTCGGCAAACCGAACGGCTTCCTCCGCCGCGAATACCATCAGGGTGATAGGGTGCCGGGTCGTCACGCCATCTGCATTCAGACCTAGTATCACCTCGAGTCCGCCGACCATCCCGAGGGTCCCATCCAGGTTGCCCCCGTTATTCACGGTGTCCAGGTGGGAGCCGATCATGATCGTGGGAAAGTTGGGATCTCCGCCCTCGCGGCGCCCATAGCTGTTGCCGACGGCGTCTGTGGTGACTTCGAGGCCAGCGTCTTCCATCCACCGAATCGCCAGCCGGTGGGCTTCCCGTTCCTGCTCAGACCAGGCCAGCCGTGTGACGCCTCCTTCGGGGGTTGCACCTATCTTTGAAAGCGCCTTCAGGTTGTCTTGTATGCGCCGCGGATCTGGCATCTGTTCCATCCTCCAGGCGGGTGGCAAGTAGTCAATGGCTGGGCAGGCGTGACGCGAACGAGACGCGTCGCTGCGCCTGCCCTATGTCGTGCAACCCGCTAATCTTCGGTTATTTGCAGGCCGGCGAAGGTCCGCACGAAATTGGCGATGATATCCACTACGCGCTTCATGATCTCCGCACCGCGCTCTGGGTCCGAAGCCGTGGGATCCCCACTACCCCCGGTTACTGCCGCTTCGTCTGTGCCGAAGAAGAGGCTGAAGGTTCCCTGTCCAACCTTGACTTTGGAGCTGCCGATCACGTCCAGCCCCTGGAACTTGCCCCACTCGTCGTAGCGGGCCGAGGCCAGGTCCAGTGACTCGGGAGTGAAGGAGCGGAGCATGGAGGCGACGGGCTCGGACCCGTGGCCAAGGCTAGCTTCCTTGCCGGCGTAGAGGTCCCTGGCGGCGCCCTGGGCGATGGTGATGGGGTTGACCGCGGCCATCAGCACGCCCGTGTGCTCGCGGATATCTCGGGCAGCGTGCTCGATGATCGGCTCATTGGATATGTGGCAGTTGACGACAGCCAGATGGTTGAAGCCGTTATCGATGAGGTTCAGGCAGACGTCGTAGATCATGGATCGGAGGGTCTCCGGATCTAGGGAAACCGTCCCCGGGAAGTGCCTGAACTGGGGGGAGTAGCCATAGGCGATGTTCGGGGCCACCACCCCGCCCGACTGCTGCGCGACCCGCCTGGCGATCTCCGCCGCGGCCAGGGTGTCGGTGCCGAGCGGGCAGACGGAGCCGTTCTGCTCCAGCGTGCCCACGGGGATAAGAACCACGGCGCCCCGGTCTCGCGCCGCCTCGGCCTGTTTCCAGGTCATTCGTGCCAGTTCAACCTGTGCCACTGTCCCTGATTACCTCCCGATTATTCGTAAGCTGTGTTAGCTCCAATAATCGTCCGACGGCGTGGGGCGATCGAATAGCGTACCGATGCCAATGTTCTCGTTGACGCCTATGGCACCCATGGCGCACCAGAGCAATGCAAGGTTGCTGGTGATTACCGGAATGCCCAGGTCCTGCTCCAGGGGGTCGATGACATCCATCGATCCCCAGTCGGTCCCCACTATACAGAGGGCATCCAAGTTCTTGCCCCGGAACTCCCGCAGGATGCGCTGAAAAAACTCCGCCACGTCGTGCCCGGTCACCTCGTCCCGGGTGAATGGAACGCTGGCGTGGTAGGCGACCTCAATGCCGAAGTTGGCGAACCACGGAGCCGCCTTCGCGGCTATCTCCTCGTGCCAGGGCGAGAAGATACCTATCCGAGCCGCCTCGAACTCCCTCAGTGCCCGAACCATGGTCTCGCCCGCCGGCAGGAATGGCACGCCGTGGAGGGATTCTTCCAGCTTCCTGTGCCAGCCAACCTCCTGAAAGATGCTCGATGTCATGCAGGCGTAGGTAAGGACGCCCACTCGCTTGTGCAAGCCCTCGATTACCGAGGGCAGGGCCGCGACGCCGCTCGGGACCCGTTCCCTGGCGGGGCCGCCTCGCATGACAACTCTGCCGCAGTGGAGGGATAGCCCATCCGGCAGGACAGAGTACATCTCGGGTTCCAGCACGGTATTGTTGTCTGGCATGATCATCCCAATCCTGCCCCGCCATCCATACATGTTGGCTTCTCCTACGTAAGGGTGACCGCCGACGGCTCAATGAGTCCAGAGTATATAGCGCCTCCCGAGGCGGGACAACGGGCCGCCGTAGATGAAAGACTTGACATACGAGCAATCTTCTTTCTATCATGATGTACATATAGGCCTACCTCAACCTGCCTGTAATATCCACCCTGGCTTCCTGGTAGCGTCTCGTCCACCAAAGATGGTCGGCAAGGAGGATGACCCACAATTGGGAAGGCACGCGGCATTTTCGTCTCATTTTCTTGCGTTGATCTCAGCACTTACTGTATTTCTGGCACTTATTTCCGTTCCTATCCGTTCGCCGTACCCGGCCATGGCCGCCGACCTTCCCCAGGTCTCGGTATCCCCGCTGGTGACCGGTTCCGTCAGCTACATGACTCCGGATCTCTACGGGAACGTCGTGACCTACAACACCTCCGCAGGCACCAGTTCGCTGGCCTACGCAATGGACATTTCCTCCGGCCAGGCCAAGCCGTTGACCACCCTCCCCAACAGTTCTATACGGGCGCGAGTGTTCGGGTCATCGGTGATTTGGGTGTCGGTCAGTAACATCAGCCTCTACTGGAGTAGCGACGTCCTAAATCCCGAGTCTGCGCCGGGAACTCTTGTCGCAAATAGCACCTCGGTGGTGGCTCCCCCTGCCATCCACGCTGGCTTCGCCGCCTACCAGGACCGTACCGCGATCACATACCCTGTCCGGGTCGTGGAGCTAGCCACGGGGATAAGCTCGCCTGTCTCCTCTACCACTACCGCTATCCCTGGCACTCAGGATTTCCCGTCCCTCTCCGACGGGTTGATTGCGCTGAGGCAGACATACACGGTTTCCTCGATGAATCACGTGCAGCTCTACTCCTTTACGTTGACGAATGGTAGCTTCACCTTCGAGAAGATCTTCGACACGGCCGAGCTCCCGACCACATCTTCGTCTAACCAGGTGAAGGCAGTGGTTTATGGGGACAAGAACAACTGGATTCTCGTCTGGGAGGACGATCGAGCCAGCGCGCCCGGCATCTACGCATCTCGGTCCGGGGGGCCAGAGTTCCGCATCTCCTCCGGCGCGAGAGGAAAGAACCCGGCCATCGATGATGACCTGGTGGTCTGGGAGGACTTCGGAAGCGACCTCAACGGCGATATCAGAGCCTACAGTCTCTCCAGGGGCATCGAGTTCCCCGTGGCGACCGGCGCCAACCCGCAGCGTAATCCTCGTGTTTTTGGAGGTCGTATCGTTTGGGAGGAGAAAGTAGGCAGCGTATGGGGGATATACACGGCGCTTGTGCAGTGGCCGGAGCCCTCGCCGACGGCCACGCCCATCGAGACATCCACGGTGGCCCCGACTGTTACGCCGACAGAAACATCAACGCCCACAGAGACGGCTACATCGACTGCTACGGAGACAGCTACGCCCACTTTGACTGAGACTCCCACTGAGACGGCGACTCCGACGGAGACACCCACGGTGGCCCCGACCGCGACGGAGACAGCGACCTCGACTCCCACCAAGACGATTACGCCCACTACTACCGATACTCCGACAGCCGCAACCACGGAGACGCCTACCGAAACGGCTACTCCGACGGAGACGCCAACAGGGACTCCGACACCGACGGAGACTGCTACGTTGACTCCTACTGCTACCAAGACAGCTACGTCGACCGAGACAATCACCCCCGCGCCAACCGAGACTGCCACTCCGACCGAGACTCCAACGGTTACACCTACCGTTACGGATACTCCTACAGAGACCCCGACCCTGACCGAGACGCCGACCGGAACGCCCACTCCAACGGGGACCTCCACCCCAACACCTACGGGGACTCCGACCTGGACGCCCGCTCCGACTCAGATCCCGACCTCGACACTGACGGCCACTGCCACTCCGACTCAGATCCCAACTGAGACACCGACGGAAACCGCGACCCCCACAGCTGCCGCGACTGCCACGTTGATGCCCACCGCGACCGAGACGACCGCACCGACTGCTACGACGACGCCCACCCCAACTCAGACGCCGACTGGGACACCGACAGTTGCGCCTACTGAAACGCCGGCCGCCACTCCAACAGAGACGCCCGCTCCGACCCTGACGGCGGCGCCCACGTCCACGCGAACGGCGACTCCGACGTCAA
>JAJYKO010000777.1 GCA_021788565.1 Chloroflexota bacterium | reverse complement strand
GGAAAATCCGGATCGAGTTGGAGCGGAGTCTCCTCGATGCGCATGCACGGGGAGACGTCGCGGTGGTAATCCCGAGGTTTCCAGACTTCTACGGCCCAAACGTGACGAACCCGTTCGTTAGACCGATGTTTGAGGCTGCGCTGTCAGGGAAGACGGCGACCTGGCCCATGAGCCTGGATGCACAACACGACATGGTCTACATCGAAGATGCGGCCGCCGCGGCGGTCCTGCTGGCTATGGACGACGTCAGCTATGGACAGGTCTGGCACATCCCGGGTGCGGGCCCCATTACCGGGAGGCAGTTTCTTGAGGCCGCCTTTCAGGCAGCGGGCAACCGGCCAAGTATCCGTGCGGTCGGTCAAGGCATGTATCGTTTCTTCGGCTTCTTCATCCCCGACGCGGGCGAGATGACCGAGATGCTATATCAGTTCGCCCAACCCTTCGTGCTGGATGGAAGCAAGTTCGCGCGTCGCTTTCCGGACTTCAAGTACACTCCGCACGACGAGGCGATCCGCCGGACCGTCGACTGGTACTCCCAGTTGTCTGGCTAGTACAATATATGCGGGCCGACTTTCGACTCACCGGGAGGCACAGCTGAAGCTCTCACTACTGCCTGGGACCTTTGCCATATGCCGCCTGTCACCAGAGCAAGGACTGCCTCAATGGGCGCTCCGCCGGGGACCGCTCATCTCTGTGACACTAACTCCCGACGAGCTTTCCGTCGTGTGCGCCGCCTCGTTGGTTCCGCCCGACATCCAATGCGACCGGAGCTGGGCAGCGCTGAAGGTTGGTGGTCCCATTCCCCTCACGATGACCGCCGTGCTCTCGTCGTTGGTCGTACCGCTCGCCGAGGCCGACATCCCGGTCTTTGTGATTTCGACCTACGACACCGACTATCTGCTCGTAAAGATGGACCAGATGCTGGAAGTCAAGATGGAGCTGGAGCAGTTCGGCCACCAGGTGTGCATCCACCCGGACCGCGCCTAAAGCAAAGCGGCGACCAAACCCGCGGGGTCTTGGGCCCGTGATCCTGAACTGGCGCGCCGTGATCCCTGAGACCCCGCGGGTTTCATCCTGCCTTTGGTTTGGTGCACCAGGAGACCTGACAGTTGGAGCCTGGATTGTCCCAATCCAGGCTCCAACTGTATGCTTCGGACTGGACCGGCCAGTTGAGACTGGCTACGCCGCCTTCCGCGGCTGCTTCGAGCCCTGCGAGAAGAGCTGGATCATCTCCCGATTGAAGGCCGGGAGATCCGAGGGCTGCCTGCTCGTCACCAGATTACCGTCACGCACAACTTCGCGGTCGACCCAGTTGGCCCCCGCGTTCCGGATGTCGTCCTGGATCGTGTGGTAGCTGGTCAGCGTCCGCCCCCTGGCGAGATTGGACGACACCAGCAGCCACGGCGCGTGACAGATGACGGCCATCGGCTTGCCCGCGCGGTCGAAACTCCGAATGAACTCCTGAGCCTTCGGAACTACCCGCAGGAAGTCCGCGTTCAGCGCACCACCGGGCAAAAGAACCGCGTCGAAGTCCTCAGGCCTGGCCTGGTCGAGAGGCATGTCCACCTTGAAAGTGTCGGCCTTCGTGTCGTGGTTGACGCCGTGCACCTCGCCCTTGACCGGCGAAATCAGCGTCATTATGGCGCCTGCCTCCTCCAGGGCTTTCCTTGGCTCAGTCATCTCTACCTGTTCGAAGTCGTCGGCCACCAGTATCGCTACCCGCAGCCCCTGCAAGTCACCTCGCTGCATCCTTCGCACCTCCATATTCGAATACTCCCAAAGAAGGGACGTCAGGACGCCGGCAAGGGGCATGCCATCAATAACGCACGCGTCGGCTCAAGCTTCCTATAGCCCTCGCTTCCTCTCCAGCACGGACGGGTTCAGAAGGTTGTCTGGACGCTCTCCAGCCAGGACGGCAGCAACCTGCTTTGCCTGGCGGGTGTGGAGGTCCACGACCGAGCCCTGCGAATAGAACCCGGCATGCGGCGAGACTATCACGTTGGGAAGCTTGAGCAGAGGGTCATCTGTGGCCGGCGGCTCCTTCTCGAAGACGTCCAGTCCTGCCCCGCCGACCCTGCCTTCCTGGAGCGCAACAGTCAGGGCCGCCAGATCGACAAGGCCCCCCCGAGAGGTGTTGACCAGGAATGCTGTAGGCTTCATCAGCGCTATGCGAGCCTCGTTCATGAGGTGATGCGTGCTCGCCGACAGCGGCACGTGCACCGACACGAGATCGGACACCCTCAGAAGGTCGTCAATTTCCATCTTCCGGACGCCGAGGGATTCCATCGCTTCGATAGACAGGTAGGGGTCATAACCTACCAGGTGGAGGCCGAAGCCCGCCCCTCGACGAGCCACCGCCTGGCCGATCTTCCCGAGACCCACGATCCCTAGGGTCTGCCCGTCAATCCGCTGGTTCTTGCCGCATGCCGCAAATACGTCCCAGCCCCCCGCCCTCACCTCTCGGTCCGCCGCGAACAACGACCTGGCCAGGGCGAGCAGCATCGCCATGGCATGGTCGGCCACCTCCGACGTGGAGTAGTCGGTCACGTTGCACACCATGATGCCGGCATCCGTAGCGGCCTCGACGTCGAGGGTGTCGTAACCAACCCCGTGGCGGCTTATCAAGCGGCATCGAGTCATATTCTCGACTACACGCCGGGTGATGTGCGCCATCTCGACCAGCACGGCATCCGCGTCTCGGGTAATCTCTATGAGCCGGTCCTCGTCGTGGACATGGTGCACCTCCAGGTCGATACCAGTCTGTATCCGAACCTGAGCCACCAGTGACTCTTCTGGGAAGACGTGATCGGTAAGCACAACCTTGTGGGTCATCGTTCCTCCGTCCATCAGTTTGCTCTGTAACACGAGTCATTGCAGCACGAGCCCCGCGAAGATGTCAACCCTTGCGGCCGGAATTGCTTGACAGCGACGTCACCTTCAGCTAGGATCGTATACAAAATCCTGTGGACGGTATTCCCCATGCCGTAGGGGGCAGTCCGATGCACCGACTGGAGACTCTCGACTTCCGCCACATGGGCGACCTGGCCCACGACTCCATAAGGGATGCCATCACCTCCGGCCGCATCGCCGCCGGTGAGAGGCTCAGCCAGGACGAACTGGCGAGACAGCTAGGAGTCAGCCGAGCTCCCATTCGGGATGCCCTGAACCGCCTGGAGGCGGAGGGATTGGTCCGCACGGCCGCCAAGGGGGTGGTCGTCGCCAAGATGACGCCCGAGGAACTCCTAGATCTCTTCGAGGTTAGGGCTCTCATCGAAGGCTACGTCGCCCGAAAGGCCTGCCCCCGCCTTACAGAAGACGACCTGGCCCAGCTGGGACGGATCGTACAGGCGACCGCGGATCTCTCCGATGGGAGGGACGTCCAGGAGGTGGTCAGGGCCCACGAGGAGTTCCACGACGTGGTCTACGCGGCATCGGGGAATGCCGAGCTGACCAGGATAGCTAGAAGCCTGTGGGACAGAACGTATCGGTATCGGCTTGCGGGCCTGGCCAACAGGGAGGTGGCCCTATCCTCCCTGGAGGACCACAGGGCGATCCTGGAGGCGTTCCAGGCGAGGGATGCCTCGCGAGCTGAAGCGCTGATGTCGGAACACAATCAGCACACAATGGATCGTGTGCTTCAGGAGATGGGCTCTCCCCCCCGTCCCAAAGATAGGATCTCGGTTCTACCGTCAGCCTATCCCATCTCTAACAGCTAGTGCTAGCCGCCAGGGGA
>JAJYKO010000776.1 GCA_021788565.1 Chloroflexota bacterium | reverse complement strand
TCGAACTGAGGATTCACACGGTCGTTTGGCCGGAGGATGGGCCGGCTGGCCCGTTATGATCAACCAGCAACCAGCACCTGCTCGTCATCGTCTTCGAGAGACAAGGAGACGAAGGTAGCCACTACCTTCGGGTCCAGCTGAGTGCCCGCGACCTTGAGCAATTCGGCCTTCGCATCCTCCGGTGGCATCGCCTTCCGATAGGGACGGTCGGTAGTCATGGCAGAGTAGCTATCGGCCACCGCGAGAATTCGGCCCAGAAGCGGAATGTCCTCGCTTCGCAGCCCCCGTGGGTACCCATGACCGTCGCACCGCTCGTGATGCGCCCCTATGGCCGCCATTACATCGGCAATGTTGGGCAGGTCCTTGACGATCATTTCCCCCAGGATGGCGTGCTGTTTGACGGCGGCAAACTCATCGTCATCGAGTCTGCCCGGCTTCCTCAAGACCCGATCGGGCACGCCGATCTTGCCAACGTCGTGCAGCAGGCCTGCGATCCGGAGGGTTCTCTGTGTCTCCTCTGAGAGTCCCATTGCCTGGCCGATCATGAGCGCGAGCCGAGTCACATGCTCCGAGTGTTTCCGCGTGTACTTGTCTTTGTGATCGACCGCGGTTACGAGACCATCGAGGATGCCGTAGGCTCCAACCTTGGCTACCTCTCGCGTCGCCAAGTCTTTGGCGACGGTGACAGTGTCTCCTCCCCTGTCCTTCGAGTCGTAAAGATTCGCGTCTGCGCATCCCACCAGCTCGTGCGCAGTGTGTCCATCTTCCGGGTAGGCCGCGACCCCAAAGCTGAGCCGCAGCAGGACACGGTCCCCGTCAGAGCGCATGAAGGGATGCTCCGCCAACGCAGCGCGCACGCGTTGCGAGTATGTCACGGCGCCCTCGGCGGATGTGTCCGGTAGGATAGCGGCGAACTCGTCACCCCCATAGCGTGCAACCACGTCGCTCTCTCGGGAGGCATGGGTCAGTACGCCGGCGATGTCGCGTAGCACCTGATCTCCCCGGGGGTGGCCGTAAGTGTCGTTGAAAAGCTTGAAGCCGTCGATGTCCATCATCAGCAGCGAGAATGGGCGCCCGACTCGCTGCTGGCGCTTTAGCTCTTCCTCGAGAAGGCGGTGAAGGGCTCTGTGATTGTAAAGATCCGTCACGGGGTCCCCATCCGCCAGATAAACTGCGTGCTCAAATCGTTGGGCACTCTCCAGGGCGATGCCCATCTCCGCTCCGATGGATTCCAACAAATCGCGGCAGGATGGAATTCGTTCTTGGTCGATTTCCCCAATCTGACCCAGGAGCCCCAGGACGGTCCCCCGGGAAACAAGGGGAGCCACCAGCAGGTGAAATGATAGTCCAAAGGCCGGTTCGAGCGGCGGAACGGCGCACTCAAGGACATCGCTCATGCTGAGGACCACAGCCTTGCGGCCCTCGATTCCTTCCATCAGTGAGGGCACGACCTTCGTAAGGCCCGCCAACGCCCCCTCCATGGACTGATCAGTCCCGCGATGAGCCACAAGTTCGATCCGCCTATCCAGCCGGAGAAGCCAGACGGCTCCAGAGCCGACTTCGATTGCCTCGCACGCCAGCGCGAGCCCGGTACGAAGCACCTGCTCGGAAGTCCGGCACAGGCTGAGCTCAGTCGCGATGCGGTTCAACGCGTTCAACTCGGAGGTTCTGGCCACAACTCGGTCCTCCAACTCGCTGGAGAGCCGAGCCAAGGATCTGCTGAGTCGGTGGTTCGAGACCAGAGTGAGGAACCCTATCACGACGATGATGGCCACCACGACGTGGGTGACGCCTTCGGAGTCCCCGCCCATCTGATCCTGGTTCTCGAATGCCTTGTAGAGGAGCCACACGGCAACCGGCAGCGATAGGTAGGGAAGGGATTCCCTCACGGCGCCGAGTCGCTTGAGGTTAACGGCTTCGTGCCAGCCGCGCGGGACATCGCGAGTTGTCGAGGCTCTCCTCGCCTCGATCGCTGCCAAGGCCGTGACGGAGCAGGACAAGATCCACAGCAGATCGATGACTCCGCCGGGCTCGTTCCGGCTACCGCCCGCGAGTAGCGTGAAGGCCGTGTCCGCGCCAAGTTGGATGACGAAGGCGACCAGCAAGTAGAGAGATGACACGGGCACCAGTTCAAGCGGCCACGTCAAGATCTGCGTCGCCAATGTCAAAAAGATCAGAAGGTCGCCTATCGGCCAGGAAACGCCGATCACCGCCAGAATCGGGTCCTGTGCTCGGTCCAGTAAAGGGCCGCAGACGTAGGTCCAGCTGATGCCAAAGGCGCTGACAGTAAGCATCAGGGCGTTCAGCACGGCGGTGGCGCTCTCCTTGCGGGCAAGCCGGTCCCGCAATCGCAGAACCATGGCCAGAGCCACGAGGAGATAGAAGGTGCCCGATGCGAGGGAGGTAAGCACCAGGGAAGTCGGCTCGGTTCGCACGAGCAGCTCGTCACCGGGCCACAGCAACCTGCCCAGAAGACCGGCCACGTAGGCCAGAGAGAGCAGAAACCAGGACCAACGTGAGGATCCTCTGCCCACCGACCGAGACGTGAGGCCGCAGTAGAAGGCCGCGATAAGGAGTGCGGCCAGCTCGCCGGCGGCCAGGATTCGATTGTGGTTCCCAGGGGTCCCTGGTCCCAGGAACAGATACGCCGAGAGCCCGAGTAGGTACGCTAGGAGGGTCCAGCCGGCTGGCCCTCCCAGTATCCGATTGGAGGAGCGACGAATCGACGTGGCAATCGCCATCAGAACTCTTCTCCGCGAAACAGGGATGGTGTCATAGTAGGGGGACGGCGCAGGTACGCAGCGGTCAACGGCCTCAGAAGACCTGCGCAGCTACTACGCCGACAGAAATGATCATCGGCATAATTCGCAGAATCTTGATGGCTCCCACGCGAGTGCATGGCTCCGGACCCGCTGCGACAGTCGATCCTTTTCGGCGCTTTCTCCTCGCTGTAATTCTGCCGCTCGGCCATTCCACGCTCGCGGCTGCGCTCGCTTCATTCACGATCAGTATGATGATCGGCGCCCATTCTGAGTTGTGACGGAGAGGGTGCTGAAGAGATGATGAGGGCCAAGGGTGTTGCGGCCTTCAGCAGTTGTTTAGTATAGCCTCAGGCGCGATTCAGGAAGGCCGGATAAGATTTGCCTGATTCTGGTATTGGGAGAGGAGACTGCATGGGCGTCGGGCATCAACAGGGGCACGTGAGGCGATACCGGCAGATCGCCGGGGTCCTGACCCGTCACGGTTTCGGGTACCTGGTCGGCCTCGCCGGCCTCGCACAGTTCGTTCCCTTCCACCGCGGCCTGCTCGGCCATCCGCGCCGTCCCGCGCCGTACACCCAGCCCGAGCATGTGCGGATGGCCCTTGAGGAACTCGGCGCGGCTTCCATCAAGCTCGGCCAGATCCTCTCCACCCGTGCGGACCTCCTGCCGCCGGATTACCAGGCCGAGCTGGCCAAACTTCAAGATGCCGCCCCCACCGTGCCCGGCGATGTGGTTCGTGACCGTGTGGAAGCCGAGCTTGGGCGGCCCGTCGAAGAGCTGTTTGCCGCCTTCGATCCGGAGCCCCTCGCGGCGGCCTCCATCGGCCAGGCCCACGCCGCGACCCTGCCGGACGGAACGCACGTGGTGGTCAAGGTTCGCCGGCCCGGCGTGGTGGAGCAGGTGGAGGAGGATCTGGAGATCCTTGAAGACCTCGCGGTTCGCCTCAGCCGTCGGTGGGATCTGGCCGACCAGT
>JAJYKO010000775.1 GCA_021788565.1 Chloroflexota bacterium | reverse complement strand
CCTACCGACGTGGCGGCTCGCCGGGACGTGAGGCGAGCGAGCGCAGCCTCACGCGCCCTCCCCGACTGTAACCCCATCTGCCCTCCCTCCTGAACCATTTCAATGTGTTGGCATGGTTCAGGCGCGAGCCGAACTCAGATCCCGAGGGGAAGCGACAGGTAGTAACGAAGCGCGCCGAGGGCTGCCATGGCAGCGATCGAAAGGCCGAGGCCGACCACGAAGAGCGGCATTGCTTGCGCGAGGCTTCTGGCCTGTCTTTCGCGGCGTAACAACGTCGCCGCCAGGGCTGTCCCAGCCGCCCCGATGGTGGCGAAGACGCCGACGGTTCCGAGGATCGTTACTGGGTACAGGGTGAGTGGATTCTCCGAGTAGACGAGGACATCCACCAGGGCGGCGATGATCACGAACCCCAGTAGCTCGCCCAGGTCGGAGACGCTCTCCGTCATCTCACGCTTGGCCCACAGGGCGTCGTTAAGGACCGGAATCTCCAGCAACGCCAGCGACGTACCGGCTGCCGTGCCGGTTATCAGCCGCAGCAGGTTGGTGGGCTCGTAGATCTGCACGGCCACGGGGAGGGAACTGGTGAGAGAGTTAAATCCGTCGCCAACCATGGCGCCTATCGAGAGAAGCAAGATCGCCATGACAGCGCGCGGCGGCCAGAGGCAGGCTCCAAGCTTGCCCAATATGGCCATTCCCGCGATCCCTACCAGGAAGCCGAGATAGATCCCGCTGCATCGTGCGCAGAGAGGAAGCTGCTGCCCGTCCACGAAGAACGAATGCGAGGGGATCTGGCTGCAGACCGTGTAGCCGATTCCACGGGCGCCCTCCAGCACCGGCCCGTCGCCGAGTGTCAGTACGGTCAGGACCGCAAAAAGGACTGCGACTAGGGCCCATCGGCGTCGGGACACAGGTACCCTCCGGCAGGTGAAAGTCGAGGGGACGATGAGGCAGGAGCTACGTTAAAGTAACAGGTGTTGCCTGTCAAGCGGGACCCGAATTTGGAGTGCGGCGCGTCAGCGCCGCTCTCGCGCCACGATTAGGCAAGGCGCGTCAGCGCCATCGCCGGGGAGTGACAGGCGAATAGCCGCGAGGCACCCTACCGACCTTCGAACCCTCGTACGGCGCTGACGCGCCCCCCATCGCGGCCGGCAAAGCGGTGCTGACGCACACGCACTCCAAGACTTTCTCCTCGTCACGCCGTCACGGGGGCAGGCTCCGGGGTGAAAGTCAGCTCTCCGTCCACGGCGTCTACGAGGATAGTCTCGCCCGGCCGGAACTCGCCCATCAGCACCTTAGTCGCCACGGGATCCAGCACACGCCGCTGTATTGTCCGCTTAAGCGGCCTCGCCCCGTAAACGGGATCGAACCCCTCGACCGCCAGCAGTTCCTTTGCGCCGTCTGTCAGGTTGATGCCGATCTTCCTTTCGGCCAGCCGGTTCTTCACCCTGCCCAGCTGGATCTGCACAATTTCCCGAAGGTGAGACATCTCCAAGGGATGGAAGACGATGATCTCGTCCACCCGGTTCAGGAACTCCGGCCGGAAGTGCTCGCGCAGCGCTTCCGTCACCTGCTCCCGGACCTGATCCATGCCGGCCCCTCTCCTCTCTCCAAGCCGGTAGAGGTCGCTGCCGACGTTGGAAGTCATGATGATGACTGTGTTCTTGAAGTCCACGGTCCGGCCGTGTCCATCGGTGAGACGGCCGTCATCCAGAATCTGGAGCATTACGTTAAAGACCTCCGGATGGGCCTTCTCGATCTCATCGAACAGCACCACGCTGTAGGGCCGGCGCTTGACTGCCTCCGTCAGCTGCCCACCTTCCTCGTAGCCCACGTAGCCTGGAGGCGCTCCGATCAGCCTGGCGACGGTGTGCCGCTCCTGGTACTCGCTCATGTCGATCCGTACCATCGCCTGTTCGTCGTCGAAGAGGAATTCCGCCAGTGCCCTGGCCAGTTCTGTCTTCCCGACCCCTGTGGGGCCCAGGAAAATGAAGCTGCCGAGAGGGCGGTTGGGATCCTGCAGTCCGGCCCGAGCGCGCCGCACTGCGTTGGATACGGCTCGGATAGCCTCCTCCTGGCCGATCACCCGAAGGTGCAGCCTCTCCTCCATGTTGATCAGCTTCTGGACTTCACCCTCCATCAGCCTGGTCACGGGAATGCCCGTCCACTTGCTGACCACCTCGGCGATGTCTTCCTCGTCCACCTCTTCCTTGAGCATTCGGTGGCCACTCTGCAGCCGAGTGAGCCTGGCCTCCTCCTCCTGAAGCTGCCGAGTCAGGTCGGTCAGCCGACCGTACTTTAGCTCAGCGGCCCTGGCGAAATCGGAGGCCCTCTCCGCCTTTTCGGCCTCGAGCCGGACCTGCTCTATCTCCTCCTTCAGCTTTCGCTGCCGCTGAATGTCGTCCTTCTCCTGCTGCCACTGGGCCTTCATGGCAGTGCTCTTCTCCTGGAGGTCCGCGAGCTCTTTCTCCAGTGCGTCCAGCCGATCCCTGGATGCGCTGTCGTTCTCCTTGCGCAGTGCCTCGCGCTCGATCTGTAGCTGCATCATCCGGCGCGAGATTTCGTCCAGTTCCGCCGGCATGCTGTCGATCTCCATCCGCAGCCGTGATGCCGACTCATCCACGAGGTCAATGGCTTTGTCCGGCAGGAACCGGTCGGTGATGTAGCGGTCGGACAGGACCGCGGCGGATACGAGCGCCGAGTCCAGGATGCGGACGCCGTGATGCAACTCGTATCGCTCCTTCAGCCCCCGCAGGATGCTGATCGTGTCCTCGACGGAAGGCTCATCCACCGTTACCGGTTGGAAACGCCGCTCCAAAGCGGCATCCTTCTCGATGTACTTTCTGTACTCATCCAGCGTCGTGGCGCCAATGCAATGCAGTTCGCCTCTCGCCAACATCGGCTTGAGCATGTTGGAGGCGTCCATGGCTCCCTCAGCCGCGCCCGCTCCCACGACGGTGTGGAGCTCGTCGATGAAGAGGATCACCTCCCCTTCAGCCTCCTGGACCTCCTTAAGGACGGCTTTCAGCCTCTCCTCGAACTCGCCGCGGTACTTGGCTCCCGCGACCATAGAGCCAAGGTCCAGGGCTATGATGCGCCTGTTCTTCAGCCCCTCGGGCACGTCTTCCTCGGCAATTCTCCTTGCCAACCCCTCGGCAATGGCGGTCTTGCCGACACCCGGCTCACCGATCAACACCGGATTGTTCTTAGTGCGTCGGGAGAGTACCTGGATGACCCTTCGGATCTCCTCGTCTCGGCCTATCACGGGGTCGAGCTTTCCCTTGCGGGCAGCCTCGGTGAGATCGCGCCCGTACTTCTCCAGGGCCTGGTATTTTCCCTCGGGATTGGGATCGGTCACCCGCTGCGCACCCCGTATGGAGGTCAGCACCTGGTAGACTTGCTCCTTCGTGATGCCGTTTTCCCGCAGTATGCGGCCGGCCGCGCCCTTCTCCTGCTCGTCCGCTGTGGCGATCAACAGGTGCTCGGTGCTGACATACTCGTCCTTGAGGCGGTCGGCTTCCTCCTGAGCACGCTGAAACACGCCTGCCAGTCTCTGGGAAAGACGAAGCTGGGCGCCATACACCCCTGGTAGCCTGTCGAGCTCGGCCTGGATGGGCTGGACGAGTCTGAAGGCCGGCATCCCCAGCTTCTCCACGATCTGAGGGACTACCCCACCCTCCTGTTCCAGCAGCGCCAGGAGCAGATGCTCAGGGTGCACCTCGCTGTTGTTTCGCTGTTCG
>JAJYKO010000774.1 GCA_021788565.1 Chloroflexota bacterium | reverse complement strand
TTGTCTGAGATTGAGGGGAAGGCCCCCTGTTTCCTGGTCTTGTCAGCGACCGGGTTGCGCTGTAATATATCAGCATGGAGTGATATTCCCATGAAAGGAGGTGAACATGAAGATCGCAGAAGAATTGGGGCCTCGGATGCGGGTCCTGAAGATCCGGCCGCCTGACGTGAGTGATTTGGCGACTATGCTGAAGGTGCTTGCGGACGAAACCAGGCTCCGGATCTTCGCCCTGCTGACCTCTGGGGAGCTGTGCGTCTGCGAGATCGTGGATGTCCTGGGCATGCCCCAGAGCCTCGTTTCCAACCACCTGCGGGTGTTACGGCGGGCGGGGTTGGTGCGAGCCCGGCGCGACGAGGTGGATAGCCGATGGGTGTACTACGCCCCCGTCTCCGAGGCTGTGGATGAGCTGCGGAGCCGCGTTCTGGATCTACTGGACCTGAGCCACATGGAGACATCTCCGGCCAAATGCTGGTCGGAGCCCCGCTGCACTGGCTAATAGGTGCGGTTAATATATCCATGTACGTTCATATAAGTGACTGACAGTGATATACTTGCCGTGCGTGTCGTGGGCAGGCGCCGTCAGGGAGAATCGAGGCGGCCAAAACGCGAGCAGAATAGAGAGGTGGAGGTTTCACCGGTGAACGCGACCCAATTGCTCAGGAAGCTCGAGGATTTCCGGCTGCTGCCATTTTTCGTGATCTTCAGTATGGCCCTGGGAATCGTCGTCGGAAAGGCGTCGAGCATCTCCAATTACGAGCTCACCCCTCCCATCGATGCAATCAAGGCTATTTTCGCCGGCACCTATGTCTTCAGTCTCCCCAACACCCTGGCGCTCGGTGTTGTGGTTGGCCTGTTCATGATGATGTACCCGGCAATGACCAACGTTCGGTTGGATGAGTTGGGGGACGCTTTCCGCAAGCCCAAGCAACTGCTAATCGTGGCTTTTTTCAACTACCTTATCGCACCCTTCTTCATGTTCGGTCTCGCCAAGATGTTCCTGTCCGGCAACACGGAGTTGATGACAGGTCTCATCCTGTACGGCCTCGCGCCCTGCATCGCCATGGTGATCATCTTCACCTTCCTGGCGAAGGGCAACACCCCCCTAGCCCTAGTGCTGGTTGCGTTTAACTCCATCGTGCAGATGATCCTCATTCCAGTCTATGCGCATCTGCTCATCGGCGAGGTGCACTTCGATGTGTGGGTCATCGCCGAGAGCGTGGTGCTCTACCTGGGACTGCCACTGGTTCTGGGGTTCGCTACCCGCCAGATCGGGATCAAGCGGGTTGGGGAGGAGGGCTTTGAGAAGTTCAAGGCCGTCCTCAATGCCGTGTCCATCCTGGGGCTGCTCTTCACCCTGGTGGTGATGTTCGCGCTCAAGGGCGACCTGATCGTCCGGCAGCCGATGATCGTGATCCAGATGGCCATTCCTATGATCATATTCTTCTTCGTCATGTTCAACGTGGCGTACTTCACCGGCTGGAAGCTAGGGCTGAACTACCGCGACGCCGTGGCCGTGGCCTTCAACAGCACGGGTAGGGACTTCGAGATCGCTATCGCCATCGCCATCACCGCCTTCTCGCCGACGGTGGCCCTGGCCACGGTTGTGGGGCCGCTGATTGAGGTGCCAGTGATGCTGACCCTGGTCTGGATCGCCACCCGCACCGAGAAGAGGCTGTTCGGCACCTC
The DNA here is from genome assembly GCA_021788565.1 of Chloroflexota bacterium. The sequence continues at coordinate 2,053 of JAJYKO010000774.1, read as the reverse complement.
GGTTCACGAGGCGGACAAGTCCGTTGCCGCCAGGACGGCAGCCGCGCCGGAGGGCTAGGGGACCAGCGTGTACCCCGGTGGTGATCTGGAAAGGCCGGCAAAAGTGTTGCAGATCGCGGAGTTAATGGGACTACTGGCGGTGCTCGCGTTTGGCCTTGTGGGCTACAGCTTTTTCATGGGGCGGCGGGTCATCGATGATCGAGATCGGCAAGAGCCGGCGGGCGACGAGAGAGAAGGCAGACCGTCAAATATCGCCTGCTGTGGCTTCGGCCTGCCACCAGTCGAGGAACGCAAGCCCGACTGAGCCCCATGTGGCGGCAGGATGCCAGTTAGGTTGGCAAGGAAATAAGTAAAGAATCGACGTTGTGCTGCAGGGGCCCAACGGGAGCGGGAAGGCTACGCTCCTGGGGGGCATAATGGGGATGGCTCGATAGCACGCAACGGAGGGGATGATCCTCTTCAAAGGCGAGGATATTACGAGGAGGAGTGCCGGCGGATGGAAGCCAATCAAATGATGAGCGTGGAGGAGGCGCTGGAGCGGGTGCTGGCGCACTTCCGGCCCCTGGGGGCCGAGGAGACTCCCCTGCTGGGGGCGCTGGACAGGGTGCTGGCGGAGGACGTCCTCTCGCCCATCAACATCCCGCCACTCGCCAATACGGCCATGGACGGCTACGCCGTGCGAGCCGGGGATACGGTCGGCGCTAGCGTGGGGAGTCCTGTCCGGCTTCGGGTAACCTCTGAGCTACCCGCCGGCTACGTGGCCAGAGAAGCGGTCGCGCCTGGAACGGCGGTGCGAATCATGACCGGAGCGCCGATGCCACCCAGTGCGGATGCGGTTGCGGAGTTCGAGGTCGTGGATCGGAACGGGGATGAGATTGTTCTCCGGCGCCCAATAGATCTCGACCGGAACGTGCGCCACGCTGGCGAGGACGTCCGTCAGGGTGAGTCAGTTCTCACCCCGGGCACCGTCCTGCGGCCCGCGGGGATCGGTGTTTTGGCTTCCCTGGGGAGGACGCGGGTCAAGGTTGTTCGCCGCCCGAGGGTGGCGATCCTCTCCACGGGCGACGAGGTGGCGGCTCCCGGCGAGGAACTGCGCCCGGGCCAGATCTATGATGCAAACGGATACTCGGTCGCGGCGCAGACGATCCGCTGCGGTGGCGAGCCGATCTTTCTTGGCGTTGCCCGGGACCGCCGCGAGGAGCTTGCGAATAAGTTGGCTGAGGGGCTTGCCGCGGGGGCCGACCTGCTGATCACGAGCGGCGGCGTCTCGATGGGCGACTTCGATATGGTGAAGGATGTGCTGGCCACCGAGGGGCGCATGGAGTTCTGGCTGGTGCGGATGAAACCCGGAAAGCCGCTTGCCTTCGGATTCGTTCGTGGGGTGCCGCTGATTGGCCTGCCTGGCAATCCGGTCTCGGCCATGGTGTCGTTCGAGATGTTTGGCCGCCCGAGCATAATGAAGATGGCAGGGCGGACCGCGTTCGCACGGCCCCGTGTGGAAGCGCGGCTGGTGGACGGGCTGCGGCGAAAGGACGGGCGGCGCCATTATTTGCGCGTAAGTGTTAGTCGAACCGACGACGGCTGGGAGGCACGGCTCACCGGCGATCAGGGATCGGGGATACTTACCTCAATGGCGCGGGCCAACGGCCTGGCTGTGGTATCCGAGGAGCAGAGCTGGCTGGCTCCCGGGGCAACGGTGCCGGTGATCCTTCTCGACACGCCAGAAAGTCGCTGATCTGCGAAGAGGAGAACCCGTGCCTCGGCGTCCTGGCTGCCGATTGTCGCCCGCAACGAGGCGGCAGCGCGTACGCGCAAGGGGACCAGGGTGTCGAACAGGGGCAGCCATACTACAAGCGCATCAGTTTCCGCAATTGCCGTACACCCCCGGGTTCGTCTCAAGATTCCGGGATCCTGCCATTCGTTTTGCTCCCGATACCGACGAGGATCTGCCGAGAGGACGTGGTGCGTAGGGGCGTTAAGCACGCGCCCGCCGTCCTGAGGAGTCACGTGTGCTCTGGGAAGGCACGGGCGGATGCAATCCGCCCTTACGGGC
>JAJYKO010000773.1 GCA_021788565.1 Chloroflexota bacterium | reverse complement strand
CGACATCGGCCAACAGTTCGGACAGCTCTTTCATTTTTCGGCCTCCTCTTAGCCTTATGACAAATACCATTCGACAGCTCTAGGGTGCCGGGCGTAGGGGCGGGGCGCCTTACCCGACCGCCAAGTCGGGCCGGCAGAGCCGCTGGCCCCTACAGAACACAACTAACGTGGCCGAGTGCCGGGTGCCAGCCGGTGCCTACCCACACCCCCCTCGCTCACCGCGGGTTCTGCCAACCCTCGAGATAGTAGCGTGGGAGCACAGGTTGCATCAGGCTGTTCGGCTGCACCTGTAAGCGTGGCATGTCCGGCGGGAACACAAAAAGCGACTTCAGGGTCGGTCCGTCCAGAAAGCGGGTCGGGACGGGGATCTGTATCGTGTCGGGGCTCAGGGGCATCCCCGACGCCATGATGAACCCCCAGTCCCCGAAGGAAGGGACATTGGTGTGGTAGGGAACCACGTTCGGCCAGGACTGCTTCATCGACGCATAGATGCACCAGAAGGCTTCAGGGGCGAAGTATGGGGAAGTCGCCTGGGTAACGAACACCCCGTGTACCGAGAGCCGCCTGGCCGCCAGCCGGTAGAACTCCTCCGTGTACAGCTTCTGGAGGTTCTCATCGCGAGGATCGGGGAGGTCGGCCACGATGACGCCGTAGAAGTTCTGGTCGTCTTCCAGGAACTTGAAGGCATCGGCGTTGATCACGGTCACTCTCGGGTTGTTGAGCGAGCCGCCGTTCAGCTTCACGAGCTCCGGCTGCGAGCGAAACAGGTTGGTCATATTGGGATCAAGGTCTACCAGGGTAATTCGCTTCACGTCGGGCCATTTCAGCAGCTCGCGTACGGCCAAGCCGTCGCCACCACCCAGCACGAGCACTTGAGAGTGGTCCAACGTGGATCCCATCGCCGGGTGCACCAGCGATTCGTGATATCGGTACTCGTCCACGGAGCTAAACTGAAGGTGGCCATCCAGGAATAGCCGGATGTCATCGCGCCATTGCGTAATGGTGATGTGCTGGTAGGGCGTCTGGACCGAGTAAACGACGGGATCTCGATAGAGCTGCTGCTCCAGCTGGTCCCACAGCTCCGAGCTCCTGGCCACTCCTGTGGTCAGGAAACCGAAGATCACGAAGGCGAGAACCCCCGCGTAGACACGCTCGGGAAGCTCACGCCGGTGCGCGACCAGCACCACCGCCGCTATCCCCACGTTCAGCATCCCCACCACCAGCGCGGTGCGGATGAGGCCGAGGTAGGGAAGAAGGATCAGTGGGAAGGCGAGGGAGCCGATCAGCCCGCCCAGGTAGTCGAAGGAGAGCACATTGGCGATGTTCACCCTGAGAACGAAACGACCGGAGAGCAGCCGCGTCAGGATCGGGATCTCCAGCCCCATCAGGATGCCGATGGCAGCGATCACCAGGTACATGGTCGGCTGGTACACCGTCCTGGCCGCGCCGAAGACGTAGTAGAGCAGTAGGGCGGAGCTACCGCCGATGGCTCCCAGCAGCAGCTCGACGGCGATGAACGTGAGAAGGAGATCGCGACGCAGACCTCGGGAGAGATAGGAGCCGATCCCCATGGATGTGAGGAAAAGGCCTATGGTGACCGAGAACTGGTATATGGAGTCGCCAAGCAGGTACGAGCTGACGGTCGCGATCATGAGCTCGTAGACGATCCCGCAGGCCGCTATGACAAATACAGAAAACAGCAAGGGCAGGGGGCGCGTACGGCCCCCTGCCATGGCGCCTTCTTTTGTTTCCAGCATGCTCGCCTTGCTAGCGGGTTTGGTTTACCGGATCGCTGCGTAGATGATCAGGGACATGCCGATCATGACGCCTGCCATGACCACCCCGGCGGCAACGTTTCCCTTCTCGATCTCGACGTGGTAGCGAATCGGGTCACTGAGATCGAAGATCCTGAAGGCGAGGATGAGAAGCAGGACACCGATGACCGCCCAGACAATCGATCCCGCCACGTTTGAGAGGAATGCGCCTATTTCCGGCATGGTTTACTTGCCTCCAAATCCTCCAGTAATCCCACCGCCACGCGAGCCGAAGCCGCCGCTGCTCCGGCCCGGGGACGACGAGCCACCACCGGTACTGCCCGGGTTCCAGCCGCCCTGATTCCATCCACCGCCGCTGCCGATGAAAATCGGGGCAGCCGGCCCGAGGAATCCGCCTCTAGAACCGCTGGGGGCACAGGCGTTGGCCATGGCAGAGATCCAGATCGCCATGATGACGAATATTATCAGGGTCGTTACCAGCCTGTTCACGGCGCGACTCCCCTTTCCGAAATGTCGACCACGGAGCGACTGCGCACAATGGCCGGCTCGCCAGGGAAAGTGTGGTAGGTCTCCACGGTTATCCGGCTGACATCCAGCTGCCACTCGAGGCAGGTGATGGCCCCCCGCGCGCCCTCACCTTCGGGGAAAACGTAGCTGAGCCGGTTTGGGCCAGGCGTCGCCAGGCGCGCCGTCGTCTCGCGGAGGACCTCTGAGCTGCACATCGAAGAGTAAAGCTCGAAGTGATACCCCACGTGGCCCCGCCGGTGTTCGTATCGCCATTCGCCGCCGGCGCCAACCCTTACCGGTTCAGGCAGCCCTTTCAGCCCTGGGCCGCTGGAAACGAGCATCTCGGCAATCACCACGCCGCCCGCCACCACCTCGAAAAAGTGGCTGCTTCCGATCACGGCCATGGTGGCTTCGCCGCCAGCCACGCGCACCTTCCGCTCGGCGAGCATCTTGACCAGGTCGCGCGGGACCTCATGATCGAGCAGATAGTAGACGAGGTCGGCAGATTGCTGCCGGACGTACGCAATGGTCGACGTATCGGCTACTGATCCTCGGGGTTCCCCGGCAAAATGGTTATTTGGTAAGGCTTGATCACGTCCCCGATGCTGCAATGCACGGTTCCAGTCATTTTCGACTGGTCCTCTTTCACTTCGTTCATGCCCCATCGCTCGATGGAGAGGGCTCTGCCGGTCTCGCTTTCGTAGTCCCAGTACTCGACTCTTCCGGAGGTGGTGAGCTTCGACTTCTTCTTCATGACTGCGTCGGCGAAGCCGTACTCACTCCTGGAAAACTTCTCGCCCTGGAATTCCAGATGGGGCGATGGAGGCATATCGGGGTGGAAAGGCACGTCATGGTAGAGGGTGAGCACCAGACCCTCGTCCTCGACAACACCGAGCCACCAGTTGTCCTTCGGGTTGGTCAGCAGGAAGTCCCACCAGACGTCGCCGCCATCGCCACGATACTCGATCCGCTGCTCCACGAAATAGTCCTCGTCCTTGTAAGAGACGACGTCACCGACCTGGAGGGTCTGTGGCGTTCTCTCTTCGATCTTCTTGGGCTCTTTTTCCCCACCGAACCATTGTCGCCAACTCATATGGGCTCCTCCACGGGAAACCGAAAACGTTGCCAACGGCCACAGGATACCATCTTCAGGGGGCAAGTCAAGGACGATCCAGAACCAGCAAGAAGCTCTCAGTCGAAGGGCGCGCCGCGTCCCTGAGGGTCTCGCCCACACCACCGCATAGTATAAGCACCAAGCGTCTGCAGCACATCAGTCGAATCGCGTATCGACAGGGGTACAATCGTCCAACCAACCGCGGAGTGCCACACACCAGGTCTGACCATAGGGACGCGGCTTGAGTTTCAGCGGATCCGCAGCCAAGCATCGTGACGCCCCGTCCCGACGGTAGGGGCCGGCGGCCCTGCCGGCCCGCCCATGCGGGGTACGATGGTCTTGCCC
>JAJYKO010000017.1 GCA_021788565.1 Chloroflexota bacterium | reverse complement strand
CCCGGTGGTTATGGCCAGGGGGATGAACCAGCCGAAGGGGATCATGGCCGGGAAATTGAAAGGGGCTATCCCCGCGAAAACCCCCAGGGGCTCCCGGTAGGATACGGTGTCATGTCCCGAGGAGACGTTCATCAGGGAGTGGCCCTGCATCAGCATGGGGGCCGCCACGGCCACCTCTGCCGCCTCGATGATCTTGATGTACTCCCCGCGTGCCTCGTCCAGGTTCTTGCCCAGCTCCTGGCTGGTGATCCTGGTCAGTTCCTCTATATGCTGTTCCACCAGACTCTTGAAGTGGAACATCACCTGGGTTCTGACGGCCACCGGCTTGTCGGCCCAGGCTGGAAAGGCCGCTTTCGCCGCCTCTATCGCCTCCGTGACCTCTTCGGCTGTGCAGGCCGGGGCTTCGGCGATTATCTCCCCAGTGGAGGAGTCCGTCACAGGCATGTACCTACCAGTCTTCGACTCCTTCCACTCACCATCTGCGCAGTACTTGAGCCTTCTTACTTCAGACATGGTCTTCTCCTAGTAGGGTAATAAGGCGTCACGATCCTGGCGAGTCGCGCCCTCCCAACGATGATGTCTATTTGCGCCTCTCCTAAGGTACAATGGAGCAACGCCACAGCCTTTCGATTTCCAAGGGACGCGAGTTAGAGGAGGGGCTTGCCGTCTGGCTGCCGTTCCCGTAAACTTGCAGTCATACAGTGAGCCGGCATCATCGTACCGCCGCCCCTTCGGCGTGTCAATACTTTTCCAAGCGGGAATTTTGGGGCGCGAACCGTGAGTGTCGCGCTTTGGAGGATCGTGCAAAGGGTATGCAAGTACAGCCCGATGCAACAGCCAGTATCAGTCACGTGGGGCCGAGCTACTCGGTAGGGGAAGCAGCCAGCCTGGTAGGGATCAGTCCGTCCACCGTGCGGCTCTACGAGAAACATGGACTCCTGGAGCTAAGGAGAACTGCGGGCGGGCACCGCTTTCTGACCGAGCACGATCTGAACGTCCTGAAACGCATTCGCGTGCTTCGCCGCACTCGAGAGCTGGATCTGGAAGGGATCCGCCAGGACCTTGAGGAGTGGGATGCTTCGCCGGTCAGCGAGTCGGCGGAACCCCCCGAGGGGATTAGCAGCCTCGGGTCGCGGGTTCGGGCCCTGCGGGAAAAGCAAGGCCTGACCCTGAGAGAGGTCGCCGAGCAGGCCGGGCTTTCCACCTCCTTCCTCTCGTCCTTCGAGCGCGACCTGACAGGCATTTCGGTCGCCAACCTCCAGCGTGTGATCGCCGTGTGCGGCTCAAGCCTGATCGACGTGTTCTCGCAGCCGCATCAGGAAGCGCGCAAGCTTGTTCGGCCCTCGGACAGGCCGCGCCTTTCCCTGGAAGATGGGAAGATCGCGATCGAGGATCTGGCTGTGGTTCCCCGCCAGATGGAGATCCAGCACTGGACCATCCAGCCCGGCGCCGGCAGCGAAGGGTCCTACTCCCACCCCGGGGAGGAGGCGGTGTACGTTTTGTCGGGCAGCCTCGAAGTTCAGCTGGGTGGGATCGAAGGCTACACCCTGACCTCGGGGGATTGCCTCTACTTCTCGAGCGCCGAGCATCACCGTTGGCGCAACGCGAGCTCTCAGCCCGCGGTGGTCCTGTGGGTCAACACGCCGCCCAGTTTTTAGCTATTAGCTGTTAGCCAAATAGCTAATAGCTAATAGCTAATAGCTAATAGCTGATAGCTGATAGCTGTTGGCTGCTGATCTGCCAAGGTGGTCACAATAGTACTCTATGACTCGCGCAATGACTGGTACTGTCATGCTGAGCACTTGAGGCGAGCGAGCGCAGCCTCAAGGCCCGAAGGGCAGCGAAGCATCTCCACGTGGCCGGAGAGATCCTTCGCTATCGCTCAGGATGACAGCTCACGTCAGCTGTCACACGAGATAAGTTGCTAATAGCTATTGGCTAACGGAGGTGAATCATGCTGCGCACGAATGGAGAGCGTCTTAAGGCCAGTCTCCTGGAGATGGGGAGCATCGGAGCCACGCCGATTGGAGGCGTGAGCCGCCCCAGCCTGACAGATGAGGACAGGCAGGGGCGCGATCTTCTCGCGTCCTGGGGACGTTCGGCCGGGCTCACGGTCCGAGTGGACGATCTCGGGAACATGTATCTCCGTCTGGAGGGGGCAGATCCTGCCGCGGCCCCCATCCTCATCGGATCCCACAACGATAGCGTCCCCAAGGGTGGGAAGTTCGACGGCACTCTCGGAGTGCTCACGGGGCTGGAGGTCGTACGCACGCTGGTGGACGCGGGTGTGCGTCCCCGCCATCCCATCGAGGTCGTGAATTTCACCAACGAGGAGGGCGCTCGCTTCGAGCCGGCCATGATGGCTTCGGGTGTGCTGGCGGGACAGTTCACCCGGGAGTACTTCTACTCGCGCCAGGATCGGGACGGGAAGAGCCTGGGGAGCGAGCTCGAGCGGATAGGCTACAAAGGCTCCGAGGAGAACCGCCCGAAGGCGATACATGCTTACATCGAGCCGCACATCGAGCAGGGCCCTGTGCTGGAGGTCGAGGGGCTGCCGCTGGCGGTTGTCGAGGGGATACTCGGGATCGTGTGGATGAACGTGACCCTTACCGGCCAGTCCGAGCACGCGGGAAGCAGCCCGATGCGCAGGCGTCGGGACGCCCTTGTGGCGGCGGGTCGTATCGTAGCAGGGATTCGCGATCTGGCGTTGGAGTATCCAGATCCGATCGTAGCCACGGTGGGCAGACTTCAGCCATTCCCTGGAGTGATAAACCAGATACCGGGGCAGGTTGTGATGAGCGCCGAGGCCAGATATCCCACGATGGCCGGACTTGAAGAGGGCGCAGATCGCATGCAGCAGTTGATCAGGCGGATAGCCGCGGAGGAGCGAGTCGACGTGGAAATCGACGTGTTCTGGAAGATCGCGCCCACGGTATTCGATGAGAGGGTTCTCTCTGCCCTGGAGGAATCGGTCAAGTCCCTGGGCGTGCCGTACCGCAGGATGACCTCCAGCCCGGGTCACGACGCCAAGTACATCGCCGAGATCGCTCCGACGGGGATGCTCTTTGTGCGCACCATTGGAGGCAGAAGCCACTGCGAGACCGAGGATATCCTCTGGGAGGACGCTCAGGCAGCTGCCGATGTAGTTCTCAATGCCGTCCTCAAGCTGAGCGAGGTTGATCTGGCATGACCTACTTGCACGGCGGGTTCTTTCCTGCTTTAATTGCCGGCAATCCTCGGTAGAATTGTTTGCCTGGTTAAGTGATCGACGAAAACCCCTGGGAAGTCCACATCGTCCGGAGCCCGCGGCGCCGGCGCACCCTGCAGGCCCGCGTGGTCGACGGCGGGGTGGAGGTGCTGGTGCCCAAGGGGTTGCCCGCGGACCAGGAGAGGGACCTGGTGGACCGGCTGGTGGCCCGACTCAGAGCGCGCGTCTCCCTCGCGAGTACCAGGAGTGACGAGGGGTTGATGCGGCGGGCTCAAGAGCTGAACCGCCGCTACTTCTCTGGTAAGCTCCTCGTCAACTCGGTCAGGTACGTATCAAATCAGCACTCGCGCTTTGCGAGTTGTACGTACAGCACGGCGGCCATCCGGCTGTCCGACCGGCTTGCTCGGGTGCCTACGTGGGTTCAGGACTACGTTCTGGTGCACGAGCTGGCCCACTTGGTGCATCCTGACCACTCACCAGAATTCTGGAAACTGGTATACGGCTACAAGCTAACCGAGCGCGCCAGGGGCTTTCTGATGGGCATGGGTCTGGCCGACGATACCGATGATGATGGGGATCGGGGCTTCGACCTGGTGCCAGAATAATTCCATCATCGACTGGCGTGACAAGTGCTTGTTCCCCTGTAATGGACCGAAGTAGGAGGAATTATCCGATGCAACTGGAGATCGACAAGCGAAGCCAGGCTCAACACGACCTGTTAGGGAAGGCGGCGAGGCTGCTGCCCGGCGGTACCCTTGGCATGTTCGGCCTGCCGGCCGACCTGGCCATTGTGCCGGCATACGGTCGCGGCTCGAAGCTGTACGATGTGGACGGCAACGAATACATCGACTTCCTTCTGGGATCGGGTCCCCTGATCCTGGGGCATGCCCACCCGGCAGTGGTGGCGGCAGTCCAGGAGCAGGCAGCCAAGGCTAGCACCTTCTACTTTGTCAACGAACCAGCCCTGGAACTGGCGGAGATAATGGTCTCCGCCATCCCATGTGCCGAGAAGATACGGTTCTGCAGCTCCGGAAACGAGGCAACCTTCTTTGCCATGCGTCTGGCCCGCGCCCACACCCGACGCGAGAAGGTGCTGAAGTTCGAAGGCGGCTTCCACGGGGTCCACGACTACGCCATTCTCAGCACCTGGCCCACGACCCCCTATAGCTCCGTGCAACCTCAGCCGGACTCGGCGGGTATCCCGAAGGGTGCCGCCGACACGGTGCTCGTGTCCCAGTTCAACGACGTCGAGACGACTACCGCGATCATCGAGGCGAACCATCGGGACCTGGCGGCCGTGATAGTCGAGCCTTTCCAGCGCTCCATTCCACCAAAGCCGGGCTTCCTCAACTTCCTGCGGCAGATCACGCTGAAATACGGGATCGATCTGATCTTCGACGAGGTAGTGACGGGCTTCCGCTTTGCGTGGGGCGGCGCCCAGGAGTACTACGGCGTCACGCCGGATCTGGCTACCTTTGGCAAGATCATCGGCGGCGGGTACCCGATAGCCGCCGTGGCAGGTCGGGACGAGATCATGGACCAATGCGACAACTCCCAAAAGGGGAGCGCCGACTACGTCTACATGACCGGTACCCTCAGCGGCAATCCCGTCGGTGCGGCAGCCGGCGTGGCCACACTCAAGGAGCTGAAGGGGAAGAACCTCTATCCCAGGATACACCGATCAACCGACTTGATGCGTTCCGGGTTGCAGCGGATGTTCGCCGATGCTGGTCTGGCGGCGCAGGTGGTGGGAGAGGGCGGTGTCCTCCAGGTGGTGTTCACGGATCGACCGGTCCACAATTACCAGGACATGCGCTCCGGAGACAAGGCAAAGGCGGAACTTCTGTTCAGGACGGCCATCCAGAACGGTCTCTTCATGGCTGTCGCCGACAAGATCTACGTCTCCGCGGTTCACTCCGACCAGGATATCCAGGTGGCGCTGCGTGCCTTCCAGGCGGGCGTAGACGCCGTGGCCGGCTGACGCGGAAGAACATTGGACTCGAGTGAACTTGCCTATACTCCAGCGGCTGAGCTGGCGCAGCTGATACGGCTGCGCCAGCTTTCTCCTATCGAAGTAGTCGATACTTTTCTAGCGCGGATCGCGGCGGTGAACCCAACCGTCAACGCTTACTGCACCCTCGCGGCGGACTCGGCTCGCCAGGCCGCAAGAGAGGCCGAGGCGGCACAGATGCGGGGCGAGGAGCGTCCCCTCCTGGGGGTGCCTGTCTCCATCAAGGATCTAACCGACACGGCTGGGATACGTACTACCTCCGGCTCGCCCGTCTTCGCGAATCGCGTTCCGGCCGAGGATGCCCTGGTGGTTTCCCGCCTGAAGTCCGCCGGGGCGATAGTGCTGGGAAAGACCAACACACCGGAGCTGGGAGCCGGCATCAACACGCACAACCCCCTATTCGGCGCCACCCGCAATCCGTGGGATACCTCCAGGGGAGCCGGAGGCTCCAGCGGGGGAGCCGCCGCAGCCCTGGCGGCGGGCCTCTGTACCCTGGCGGAAGGGAGCGACCACGGGGGCTCCTTGCGGATTCCGGCGAGCTTCTGCGGGATCGTCGCCCTGCGCACCTCGCCGGGGCGTGTCCCGCAGTACCCCGGCGACTGGCTGTACGACCCTTTCAGCGTCACCGGGCCGATGGCTCGTAGCGTGGCCGACGCCGCCCTGATGCTGTCGGTGATGGCAGGGCCCGACGATCGAGTGCCGATCTCCCTGCCCGAGCCCGGCGCGACCTTCGCCCAGGCCACCGAGGGAGACGTGCGAGGGCTGCGTGTTGCCTGGAGCCGGGATCTGGGGGTCGCGGCGGTTGATCCTGAAGTGGCGGGCGTCGTCGAGAAGGCAATCGACACATGGAGATCCCTCGGCTGCGTGGTGGAAGAAGCCTGCCCCGACTTCCACGAGGTGCCGGACATGATCCCCCCGCTGCGAGCCGTCCGCACCGCGGCAACCTATCAGAGTTTGGTCGAGCGAGGGAGCGTCGACAACCCCTTTTTCCAGGATTTTCTGGAACTCTCCCGTGCCCTGGGCGCTCTGGACGTGGCCCGGGCGGAGACCCAGAGGTCACGGCTGTGGGAGAACGTCGAGCGTTTCTTCCATCAGTACGATCTCCTCGTCACCCCTGCGACCCAGACCGCGGCTTTCCCGATCGAGGAGGACTACCCGAAGACGATCGACGGCCGCACCATGAACGGCACCGTCGAAGCGATACTACTGACCTACTCCATAAGCATGACCGGCCTGCCGGCGATCTCGATACCCTGCGGCTTCACCGCCGCGGGGCTGCCCGTGGGGATGCAGATCGTGGGCCGGCGCCACGCCGAGGCGGCAGTTCTGCGCGCGGCGGCGGCCTTCGAGGCGGCTACGCCGTTGGCCCTTCGACCGAGGTTGACGGTGGGCTGATAGCCCTGATCCCGAGGCGCGACTTGTCGCGGAGTGCCGGTCTTGCTACGGCAGGGTGCCGTTCTCCCTGCCAGCCATACTTGTTTGCCCGCGTCGCCGTTCCGCACCATGACGTTCCTCAGGTCCTCGACCCTGCGGAAGGTGAAGACGCGATTCCCGCCGTAGTTCGGGTCGGCCGCCACCTGGTCGGGGCTCATCTCCGGCGGGGCCTTGTAGCCCGCGGCGTGCGCTCCCAGAACGTCGAAGCAGCCCCTGGCTCCGGCGTCGTACATCTGCTGCAGGAAGACGTCATCGGGTATGGCAGTCGCGTCGTTGGTCCCGGTGGGCGAGAGGCCGGCAGTCAGTACGAGCACGCTCGGGTCGGCCATCTTCACTCCGTTGTTGGCGACAGCCAGCAGTTTCGTGTACTCGGCGGCGTTCGGCGGCACGTCGCCCCATTCACGAGTCAGGTTCGGCTCGTTCCACACCTCAATCGCGTCGATGTGGCCGTAGGGGCTGCCGGTCTTGTAACGGTTGACCAGGGCGTTGAGGAAATCGCCGTAGTCTGCGTAGTTGTCGGGCGGAGCGTTGTTCTTGTGGTCAGCGCGGGCCCACGATGGGGTGTCGTCCACACGAGCGATCAGGCGAATCCCTTCCCTGGCGGCGGATTCGACGGCCATGTCTGTCTGAGACCAATCGTACTGGCCCTTGGCCTTCGCCTCAACCTGACCCCACTGGATCAGTGTCTTCCCCCAGCTGAAACCGACGTTCTTGATCAACTCGAGATCACGATCGGCGCTATTCGGGTAGCCCATCAGGAAAACGAACATCCCGTACTCGGGGCTTTTGGCGTGGTAGATGTTCGGGTTGGAGAACACCATCGGGCCCTCAGCCGGCGCCGGGGTGGGCGCGGGCGGGGCCTTCGGTGCCGGTGTCGGCTGAGGAGCGGGCGCGGGCGCTGATACCGGCGTGAGCGGCGCCACAGCTGGCGGGGCCACCTGGCTCGTCGAGCGATCGTCGTTTTCCCATGGGAAGCGGTCGGTATCGAGCCTCTGCTGGATGCCGTATGGCCCGTTGATCCAGGTCATGTAGCCGTCGATGAAGGCCGTCCCAGTTGTCGGACTTTCGCCACACCATGAGGCCGCTGGAGGTCTGCTGCAGCCCGTCTCCGTTGGCCCCATGGTGCTCGTCCTCGAGTGGAGTGCCGACGATGTCGGGGATCTGATCTGTCAGGGCCTTGAATCCGAGCGTGAACCGCGGCGAAGGCGAGGGTGCCGTGGCTGCGACCCCGGCGGAGGCAGGGAGGATGGCGGCGAGAAACCCGAGCAGTAGCACAGATACTACAGGCAAGACACTACGGAAGCTCTTCACGAAATGCTCCTGAGGGAGGTGGTATTCCGAGGCGCCGGAGCGTTGTGGGGCGAGAGCAGATTCCCATTATGACCGATCGCGGCGGATTATGACCGCCCTAAGAAGCATTGGCAATAGCCAACTTAAGTGATCGGCCGAGGTTGCGAGAGGGCTTTCAGCTCATACGGAGCCACCAGCCGTTGTTGTATCTTCCTGGTAGTGCTACACTCCAGCTAGGTTGCCGTGCGCCAACTTCCAATCAGCTATGCAACTCGCCACGCCTCCAAGCGCACCGCGCATTCCGGCCCGTAGTGCTCCTGGCGCATTCCTTTTCGGAGACTGCCGAACGAAGGGGGTTTAGCGTCCATGGCCGACCTCGACCTGCAGCAACGCGTCCAAACGATCCTCGAACAGTTTCGGGGGCCTGATGCACCCAAGAAGCTGTTCTGGAGCGGGCTCAGCTACCCGCGGGTCAACGACCCGCTGTCGCGGCGGAACTGGCCGGAGAGTATCTCCTCGCTGGTCGCAGAGGATCCAGTCCTGCTCTCGGAGCAAGACGGCTTCGCGGTCGTCTACGTCAGGCTGCAGAGCAGCGAGCTTTCCAGGTCGGCCGAGCGGCAGGTGGCAGGGAAGCTTCTATCGCAGCACCCCTTCGCCCTCTTCGTGTTCTCCAACGCCGAGCGCGATAAGTGGCACTTCCTGAACGTCAAGCGCGACGGCGCGAACCCGGAGCAGCGGGTGTTCCGGCGGATCGCGGTCGGTCCGGGCGAGCGGGTCCGGACTGCCGTCGAGCGGCTCTCGATGCTGGACCTGGAATCGCTCGGGGCAAACCCAACTGCCCTCGAAATTCAGAACCGGCACGACGAGGCCTTCGACGTCGAGAAGGTCACCAAGCGCTTCTTCGAGGAGTACGCGCGAGTCTTCGGTCGGGTCGAGGGGCTGATCGAGGGCATCCCGAAAGCCGACAGAAAGCGGCTGTTCACCCAGCGGCTGTTCAACAGGCTGATGTTCATCGCCTTCATACAGAAGAAGGGGTGGCTCAAGTTAGGGGGCAGCGCCGACTACCTGGAGGCGCTGTGGCGCGACTACCAGCGCAATGGGGACAGGGACGCCGGCTTCTACGACAGCCGGTTGAAGCTACTCTTCTTTTCGGGGCTGAACACCAGGGGTGAGGTAGACATGGTCGGCATCAACGCCACCAGCCCCCTCCGCAACACCGTCCTGGAGAGCATCATCGGCCGCGTCCCCTACCTGAACGGCGGCCTGTTCGAAGAGGACGGTGACGACACCGACGCCGCGATCCACATTCCGGACGCGGCGATCGATTCGATCATCCACGACCTTTTCGCCCGGTTCAATTTCACCGTGACCGAGAGCACACCGTTGGACGTCGAGGTGGCGGTCGATCCCGAAATGCTGGGCAAGGTCTTCGAGGAGCTGGTGACCGGCCGCCACGAGACCGGCAGCTACTACACGCCGAAGCCGGTGGTCGCGTTCATGGGGCGCGAAGCGCTGAAGGGCTATCTCCGCGCGCATCTCCCGAAGGAGACGCAGGACGCCGTCGAGCGATTCGTCGACGGGCACGATCCCGCCGGGCTGCACGACCCGGAGGCCGTTCTCGAAGCGCTCAAAAGGATCAGAGTATGCGATCCGGCCTGCGGCAGCGGCGCGTATCTGCTCGGCATGCTCCACGAGCTGCTGGAGTTGCGAGACTGCCTGTTCGTCAGCCACAACCTGGATCCACTTAAGACCTACGATCGGAAGCTGGAGATAATCCAGAACAGCCTGTACGGCGTGGACCTCGACCCCTTCGCGGTGAACATCGCCCGCCTCCGCCTCTGGCTCTCCCTCGCCGTCGACTTCGATGACGACGATCCCCCACCCCTGCCGAACCTGGACTTCAAGATCGAGGCAGGCGACAGCCTGCTCGCCCCGGTCCATGGGACCGAGAAGCAGGAAACGGCCAGGAGTCAGTTGATCGCCGGCTATCTAGATCTGAAGGCGCGTTACATGACGGCGCACCACGGGGAGAAGCGCTCCCTACTCAAGGAGATCGAGAAGCAAAAGGAAGCGATCCAACTTTGGACCCACGGCGGCGCCGTGGTGCAAGGTTTCGATTGGCCGGTGGAATTCGCGGAGGTTTTCCTGGACGGCGGCTTCGATGTAGTGCTCGCCAACCCGCCGTATGTGCGCGCCGATGCGCAGTACCGGCACATCGAAGACGTCGATGAGCGGCAGAGGGCAATCGAGGTTTGGAGGAAGTATCGGGCGACGCTGGTCAAACGAGGCACTTACCACACCCTGTACAAGAAATGGGACCTTTACATCCCGTTCTTGGAACGAGGTTTCCAGCTTATGCAGCCGGGCGGGCAGATGGTATTCATCATCCCGGACGCATACAACTCGAACGAATACGCAAGCAAGTCGCACGAGCTGCTGGTAGCGAGTACTCGAATCGAGCGGCTGGACTTCTGCAGTGATATTCCCCTTTTCGACGCAGGTGTCGCGAACACGATACTCCACGTATCGAAGATATACTCCAACGACGAGCACCGGCCAGTGAGGGCGCGGCGCTGGGGTTCCTCGAGTGATGACTTCGAGCGGAACGTCATGCTGTTGCCGACAGCTGGCCAGACCGATGCCGGCACCAGCGTGTTTAGACCGGATGGCGCAACAGTAGGGCTGCCCGCCAAATCCATGCTCCCCCTTGGAAGTATCTGCTACGTCACGGTGGGCATGGTCATACACTGTGACGAGAAGAAAGGTCAAGGCCTCTTCCGAGCCGAAGACTTGGTCGCCGGCTGTCGCGATAAGCGCCACCCGCGCCCCTACGTCGAGGGCAAGGATGTACAACGCTGGGAGCACTCGAGAGTCCGGTACCTAGAGTACGGGACGGATCGGGCGCCGAGCATGTTCCGACGCCCAACTTTTCCGGAGCTGTATGAGGTGTCTGCGAAGCTTCTGGCGGCTCGTATGCCGGGCGAGACCCCTGCAGTCCTTCTCGACACAGGTCAACTCTCCTGTAACCACACCGTGGTGGTCTTGGTACCCTGGCATGAGCTCTGCGGCGTGCGTAACAGATCAATTCAGAAGACGGTCAAGTACCGGAACGAGTTGAGGGCAGGGGAGAGCCACACAGGGGCTTACCGCGAGGATCTTGAGCTGGTGTCGACCCAATACGACGCCAAATACCTTCTCGCTGTCGCCAATTCCTCGTATGCCACGGGCTATGTGAACGCCCGCCGGCGCAGCAAGCTTGACATCTACCCCGACGACTGGAAGCCCTTGCCCATTTTCCCAGCGTCAATGGAGCAGCAGGCGGTCATCGTGGCACTGGTGGACCAGATCCTTGCACTGTACGACAAGCATGGGTATCCTCTGCCCTCCGACGCGGAACAAAGGTTGGCGGAGTTGGAGGCGGAGATAGATCGTAAGGTCGCCGAGTTGCACGAGCAACGTGAGAGCGTGGCTGCAAGCCAGGAAACGGGAGGTTGAGCCATGGCGGACGACGGATCGGTGCACGCTGCTTTCGACATGCTGCTGGAGGAGATGGCTCGCGACGTCAGCGTCGTGAAGAGCGCCAGCCATTCGGCCATCGACGCCGACGACTTCGATGAGGCCACCAGGCTGGCGGCCAGGGCCAAGGCCATGGATGGCTTCAAAGTCAAGCTGGCTGCGCTCCGGGACGAGTGGAACGGCCTTCACGGCCCCTCGGCCGGGGGCGCGGTGCCATCCGGACCGCCGAGGGCCACTCGGGCGCCGCATGGCTCCCGTATTCATGTGGATGAGTTCCGCGTCCCACTGCTGAAGGCTCTTGACGAAAGGGGTGGCGGGGCACCAAAGGCCGACGTGCTCAAGAGGGTCGAGGAAATGCTGAGGGGCCGGCTCGGCCCGATCGAGTACACCCCAATTCCGAGCAATCCCCGCCGGATGCGATGGCTGGTGCGTGCGGAGTGGGCCAGATTCCGGCTGACCGAGGAGGGCCTCATGAAGAAGGGCTCCCCACGCGGCATCTGGGAGATCAGCGACGCTGGGCGGGAGTACCTGGCCAAGAACGGCGGGTAAGTGCTATCTAACAGGCAGGCGGCCCCCCGCGGGCTAGGCTCGATGTCGAGCGCACGGCATGGGGCCGGCTTTCACCCGCGGGCGACCAAGCAGCGAGACTGACCACCAGGCGGGGGCATGGTTCACAGGGAGCGGCAAACAGGGTAACAGTGCCGCATGTAGCGTCGGGGCTTGTCCCCGACGGGTAGCCACGTCGCCCACGAGGGGCGACGCTACAGTTGTTACCACCGTTCTGAACCATGCCCAGGCAGAGAAGAAGGGGACGTTTGCGCCCCCGGGGGAATCCTACTACCCGGACGTGCCGGGGCTCAGACTCCAACTACAATCATAATCTGTCGACTCGGTTTGTCAAGTTAGCCAGACGGGTCGACCCCTGGGGGCCTCCAATGCCTTCCCACGAGATCATCGACAATCGCACTGTCAAGCTGGCCGACAACATCAATCGCATTCTCGGCACCTCGGAGGCCGCCCGCTTCGCCGTGGGCTACCTCTTTCTCTCGGGTCTGGAAGCTATCGGCGCACAACTTTCCGGCCTCAAGGAGCTTCGCCTTCTCATCGGCAACACCACGAACCGCGACACGCTGGAGCAGCTGGCCGAGTGGCACCGGCACCTCGCGCCGGTGACAGACGAAGCGGAGGCCCAGGCCTACCCGCGTCGCGCGGACGCCAGAAAGATGTCGGCGGAAACGGCCGAGAATATCCGCTCCACCGTTGAGCTGATGGACCAATCGGACGAGGCAGAGCAGCTGCTCAGGACGCTCGCCGACATGATCCAGCAGCGGAGGCTGAAGGTGCGGGTCTACGTCAAGGGCCGGATGCACGCCAAGGCGTACATCTTCGATTACGGTCGAGTCTTCGACCTGCTCGGCAGGCCCGTCGCACGCCATGAAGATGGCATAGCTATCATAGGCTCCTCCAACCTGACCCTTTCGGGCATCACGCACAACACGGAACTGAACGTGGTGGTGCAGGGCAACGACAACCATGCCGAACTGGTGCGATGGTTCGACGAGCTGTGGGACGAGTCGCAGGACTTCGACGACGCCCTCATGACGGAGCTCGGGCAGTCGTGGGCGATGGCGCCAATCACCCCGTACGACGTCTACATGAAGACTCTGTACACGCTGGTGAAAGACAGGCTCCAGGGAGACGACCCGGGCGAGGTGCTGTGGGACGACGAGATCACCAGGAAGCTGGCGGACTTCCAGAAGGTCGCGGTTCGACAGGCCGTCCAGATCATCAACGACTACGGTGGCGGCTTCGTGTCGGACGTCGTCGGCCTGGGCAAGAGCTTCATCGGTGCGGCTGTGGTAAAGCACTTCGAGAGGATCCAGAGGGCACGGCCTCTCATCATCTGCCCCGCTCCCCTGGTCGAGATGTGGGAAGGGTACAACGAGGTGTACGAGCTCAATGCCCGCGTCCTCTCAATGGGGTTTCTGCGAGAGGAGAACGGCAACGGCCTGGCGTCCAAACTGGACGATCCGAAGTACAGGGACCGTGACTTCCTGCTGATAGACGAGAGCCACAACCTGCGCCACCCCGATACCCAACGGTACCGGGTGGTCCAGTCGTTCCTCGCGTCAGGCAAGCGCTGCTGCTTCATCACGGCGACGCCGCGCAACAAGAGCGCATGGGACGTCTACAACCAGATCAAGCTGTTCCATCAGGAAGACAAGACCGATCTGCCGGTGGATCCCCCGAACCTGCGCGAATACTTCAAGCTCATCGACCAGAAGAAGCGTAACCTCCCGGACATCCTGGCCAAGGTGCTCATTCGCCGCACCCGCAACCATATACTTCGATGGTACGGATACGACTCCGAGACACATGAGAAGGTCGATCCCTCACGGTTCCGCGAGTACCTGGACGGCCGGCGGCGGGCCTACGTGATGGTAGGTGGAAAGCACCAGTTCTTTCCTCGGCGGGAGCTTGAAACCATCGAGTACAGTATCGAGGACACGTATCGGGGGCTGTACCAGCAGCTACGGGGATATCTCGGCAAACCTGCGAAGGGGCAGCCGAAGAAGCCACGTCCCGACGAACTGACGTACGCCCGTTACGGACTGTGGCACTACGTGGTGAAGGACAGACAGCAGCGTGAGCCCTACGTCAGCCTCCACCGAGCGGGCTTCAACCTGCGCGGGCTCGTCCGGGTACTGCTGTTCAAACGTTTCGAGTCCAGCGTCTACGCGTTCAAGGAGACCATACGGCGGTTGCTCAAAGTCCACGAGCTGTTCCTCGCGGCCCTCCAGCGGGGCATCGTCCCGGCCGGAGAAGATGCCCAGACCCTCCTCTACGAGGCTGGGGACGCCGAGGAGGGGGCGTTGATGGAGGAACTGCGCGAAGCCTCGCGAACCTACGACGCCGCGGACTTCGACCTGGAACGGCTGAAGGGACACATCGAGCACGACGTGGAGCTGCTGAAGAAGATCCTGGCCCTGGTGGAGCCGATCACTCCCGCGCACGACGCAAAGCTGCAGACCCTGCTTCGCTGGCTCTCGCGCGAGCCGCTATCCGAGGGGAAGCGGCTGATCTTCACACAGTACGCCGACACCGCCAGGTACCTCTACGACAACCTGAATCCGGGTGGGGCCCTGCCGGACGTGGAGGTGATCTTCAGTGGAGACAAGAGCAAGGCGCGTGTAGTGGGCCGCTTCGCTCCCAAAGCGAATCCGGAGTACAGGCGTGCGCCTGGCGAGAGCGAGATCACGACCCTCGTGGCCACCGACGTGCTTGCCGAAGGGCTCAACCTTCAGGACTGCGACAAGATCGTGAACTACGACCTCCACTGGAATCCGGTGCGCTTGATCCAGCGGTTTGGGCGCATCGACAGGATCGGCTCCGAGCACGACGTCGTGTACGGCTTCAACTTCCTGCCGGAGACTGGCCTGGAGAGAAACCTCGGCCTTCGCCAGAAGCTTCACAATCGCATCCAGGAGATTCACGACACCATCGGCGAAGACGCTCTGATCCTCGACCGCACGGAGCAGCTGAACGAGGATGCCCTGTACGCGGTCTACGAGAAGAATGGCGGGCAGCTCAGCCTCTTCGAGGACGAAGAAGAGGAGTTTGTGGACCTGAACGAGGCGGAGGAGATCCTCAGGTTGCTGAAGAAGGAGGATCCCGCGGAATACGAGAGGATCGCGGGCCTTCGCGACGGCATTCGGTCCGCGAAAGCCTCAAGCACCAGGGGCAGCTATCTGTTGTGTCAGGCGGGACGGTACCTGCAGCTGTTCCTGCTGGATGAGCAGGGGGAAGTGGTCTCCCGCGACCTTCCGCGGGTGCTGGGAACCGTGAAGTGCGGGCCGGATGTACCGGTTGCGCCGCTACCCAAGGGGTACAACGCCAGCGTGACCAGGGTGAAGCGCGTGTTCGAGGAGGAGGTCAAGCGCCGGCAGTCGGAGCTGGAGCACGGCGTGAACCTGAAGCCCGGGCAGAAGTACGTGATCCGGGAGCTGCGGACGCTGTTCAAGGTGTCGGACGACGAGGACGAAAAGGAGCGCATCAACGTCCTGGAACAGGCATTCAGGAAGCACAGTAGCACTCCCATCGACAAGGAGTTGAACCGGCTGCGGAGGAACGGCGTAACTGGCCCAGCTTTGCTCAAGGGGCTTCAGGGCATCTATCTCGAGCACGGAATGCAGGATTGGTCCCAGAGGCGAGGCCCCGGGGAGGATGAGATGCCGATCCCAAGAATCGTCTGCAGCGAAGCGCTGGTGTAAGAACCTCAAAGCCAGCCCACATCCCCCTGGAATGGTCTTTGCGTCCCTCGAGTCCTTCTGTTGCGAACACTAGACAGGACGGGAATCTTTGTGCCAGGGAGGACGGGTCTCGACGAGGATGAAGGCACCGGACTTTTTTCACAGTACGGATGGTGGCGGCAACCACAAGTGGTGGGTGCTGGCGACGATAGATGTGGGCATCCTGATGGCGACCATCGACGCCAGCATCGTCAACATCGCCCTGCCCACCATCCTGGGCGAACTCCACACCACTCTGGCGGCCACTGAGTGGGTGCTGGAGGCCTACCTGCTGACCATAACCTCGCTGCTGCTGCCCTTCGGCCGTCTCGCGGACATGTTCGGCCGCAAAAAGATGTACACGAGCGGCTTCGTACTCTTCACCGTGGGCTCGGCTCTCTGCGGCATCTCCCAGAGTGTCGACGAGCTGGTGGCATTTCGCGTTCTTCAGGCGGTTGGGTCCGCCATGCTCCTCGCCAACAGCTTCGCCATCGTCACGGCCGTCTTCCCTGCTCGCCAGCGCGGGATGGCCCTCGGGATCAACGGCACAGTGGTGGCAACGGGCTTCACTCTGGGCCCTACCCTCGGCGGCCTCATCATCTCCACTCTGGGCTGGAGATGGATATTCTACGTCAACGTCCCCATCGGCATCATCGGCACCCTGGCTGCCGCGGTGATCCTGATCGAGCGGCTGGTGACCGGCAATCGACAGGGCCGGCAGCGCTTCGACGTGGCAGGTGCCTTGACCTCGACCCTTGCCCTGATGGCCCTCGTGGTCGCGCTGAACCTGGGTCCCGAGTACGGTTGGACATCACTCCTCGTGCTGGGATTGGCTGCCCTGTTCGTCGTGCTGGCAGGCGCCTGGGTGGCGGTCGAGTCGCGGGTGGAGCAGCCGATGGTGGACCTGGCCCTCTTCCATCGCCGGACGTTCACGGCCGGCAACGTGGCCGGATTGCTGGCCTTCCTGGCGATCTCCGCCAATGCCTTCCTGATGCCGTTCTACCTGCAGCTTGTGCTCGGCTACTCACCCATTCAGGCCGGGCTGCTGATGACGCCAACCGCCCTGGTGATGGCCTTCGTGGCTCCCATTAGCGGGTGGCTGTCCGACCGGTTCGGGGCACGCGCTCTCTCCTCTCTCGGACTGACCATCAACTGCATCGTGCTGGTGCTCCTGGGAAGCCTGACGCGGGACTCCAACTACGGCGACGTGCTACGATGGCTCGTGCTGCTGGGGTTCGGACAGGGGATGTTCCAGTCCCCAAACAACTCGTCCGTCATGGGAGACGTTCCGCGTGCGCGGCTGGGAGTCGGCTCCGGCCTGCTCTCGATGGTCCGAAACCTCGGGCAGGTGGTCGGGGTGGCTGTGAGCGCCTCATTCTTGCTGAGCAGCCTGTCGGGCGTGGGTGGCCAGAGCGCCCTTGGCGCCCTGGAGGGTGCGACTCCGGGAGCCCTCGGCCCGGCTGTGCTCCCTGCCTTCGTAAGCGGGATGCACGTCGCGTTCGTCGCCGCAGCAGGCTTCGCCGCGGTGGGCATCGCCGCATCCCTTGTACGGGGGCAACGAGGTGCCCCGCCCTCGGCCATGCCCGTGGAAAGAGAGGAGGGGTCGGCAGAGAGTCGGGAGCATTCCGCCGCGTAGTTCGGTGAAGGGTGAGAGGGTGAGTAGGCACCAAGTGGACGCGCCAGGAATTCGCCGTCATCCCCGCGCAAGCGGGAATCCAGGGTCCCGGTACGGCCGATGGATGCCCGCCTTCGCGGGCATGACGATGTCTTCCTTCCGCTCATCCTGTTTCAGCCCTTCCTCCATCTCCACGCCTCCCTTTTCTCCCACTCTCCCTGTCCCCCCGTCTCCCACTCAGCCACTCGGGGGTTGCACGTGAAGCTTCGTGGTGAACTGGCGGATGCTTTCTTCGTGCGGCGCCTGAACCGCTTTGCGGTCGAGGTTGAGCTGAATGGCCGGGTCGTCCCGGCTCACCTCCCCAACTCCGGCCGGATGCGCGAACTGCTGGTGCCGGGGGTGGAGGCGCTGGTGGCGGCCCGCCCTGGCCCGAGGAAGACGGCCTGCGACCTGCTGATGGTCAGGCACGGCGCCCAGTGGGTGGGCGTGGACTCCCGGCTGCCCGCGAGGCTGCTGGAGGAGGCCCTCGCCGCCGGCCTTCCGGGGCTTGGCCCCTTCGACTCCATCCGCCGCGAGGTACCGTACGGCGAGAGCAGGCTCGACCTGCTCGGTCTTGGCCTCGACGGCCCCTGCTTCATAGAGACGAAGTCCGTCAACCTTGTCCAGGATGGTGTTGCCCTCTTCCCGGACGCGCCCACCCTGCGCGGGACGAGGCACCTGTTGGAGCTTCGCCGTGCCTCGGAGAGCGGGCATCGAGCGGCGGTCGTGTTCGTGGTGCAGCGGGGCGACGCCTTCTCCTTTCGGCCCTTCGAGGCGGCCGATCCCCTCTTCGCCGCCACCCTCCGCGAGGTGGCGGGGGAAGTCGACGTGCTCGCCTACCGCTGCGAGGTCAGCCGTGGTGAGATGCGCATCTCCCGCCCGATCCCGGTGGAGCTGTAGGTCAGCGGAGCTGGCCCAAGACTGGTGCCTTTTGCGGGCTCGCCCAAGTAGGGGCGGCTCGCGAGCCGCCCCTACAGCCGCCCCTACGCCGCCCCTTCTGGGCTCGGTCCCAGCCCGATAGGGCTTCGTCTTCTCAGCGCGGTCGCTTCAGCGCCGCGTGGGCTCTACCACGTCGACCACACCTGCTGCCATGACTGGCCTAACAGATGGCTCTCGAACGCGTCGACCGCCTGGCGCACCCCATCCTCGGCGCGGATCCGCGTGCCCAAAGCGGCCGCGCGCGCCTTGATGTCTCCGTCCGTTACGACCGTGTGGATGGCCGCGGCCAGACCATCGGCCGTCAGCCGCTTGATC
>JAJYKO010000772.1 GCA_021788565.1 Chloroflexota bacterium | reverse complement strand
AACCGATTTGCAGAGCTTCTGGGCGATGGCACTGCGGATGACCTCGAGTTCCTTCGACGGCCGGGCGACTCCGGCGGAGTACCTGCTCGTGCCGGTGAACGTTCTTTATCTGGCCGTGCTGGTCATAGGGGTAGGGTACGCATTCAAGACAGGCAAGTTGATGCCGGTGATCATTTTGGTAACCACCGGAGTTCTGCTCCCGTACTTCAACAAGAGCTACGGCTATCCCATGGCAGCCCGCTATGTCGGGTACCTCTTCCCCATCCTCTATCTGCTCGTGGCGCGCCCGTTAGTCCGGGCAGCCCACGGGTTGAGTGCTGGAGCGCCACTGACCAGGGTCTATGTTTGGCTGCTGGTAGCCTTTCTGGTCGTGGCGCCAGCGATTTCCCTGTTCGGCTACTACCAAAGCCAGGAGGCCGCTGGCAACACCAACGCGGGGATACTGGCGATGCGCGATGCCCTGCGGCGACAGTACCTGGCAGGGAGGATCTCAGAGGTGGTGATCGACAGGCCGGTGAGCCAGGAGTCGCTCGGGGGAGGGGGCAACGTCGGGCGTTCCGAGGACTACCTCTTCACTCTGGACGGGGTGCCGCATCGTTTCGTTGACGTGACCGCCGCTGAGTTGAGGTCCGAAGTGCGAAGAGCCGGTTCCCGTGGGGTGGGACTGATCATCGCCACGCCCAAATACGGAGCGCTCTCTGTTCAGTTGCGCCTTTCCGCGGTAGACTTGCCGGCGAGTAAGAGCAAAGGCGCCCCAGAGTTTGGGGCATACGTGGTGCGGCCGTAGAAGAAGCCGACGCATCGCTGGCAGCGCGGACAAGGAGGAGAGACGAGCATTGCTTGAAGAGATGCTGCCCGGATTATTCCGGATCGAGGTGCCGCTGCCTGGAAACCCGTTGAAGGTCATCAACTCCTACGTGGTCATGGGACAGGACCGAAATCTGATGATCGACACGGGCATGAACAGGGAGGAGTGCCGGACCGCTCTGGAGTCGGGCCTGCACGAGTTGGAGATTGACCTGCGCGATACCGATATCTTCGTCACCCATATGCACGCCGACCACTCCGGCCTCGTCGCCGACCTGGCTGCCGACGGCTCCACGGTGTATGCGAGCCGGCTCGATGCCCCCGTCATCAACCACGGCCCCGACTGGGAAGGGATGCGCCGCTTTGCCGCTTCCAGTGGGTTCCCATGGGATGACTTGCAGAGGGCCATCGAGAGACACCCTGCCCACCAGTACCGTACGAGCCACGTCCTCGATTTCAAGCTGATGGGTGAGGGAGATGTAGTCACGGCAGGTGATTATCGGTTTCGATGCATAGAAACTCCAGGCCACACCAGGGGCCACCTCTGTTTGTACGACGAGACCAGAAAGATCCTCGTGTCCGGCGATCACGTTCTGCGTGACATAACGCCAAACATATCCGTCTGGTCCAGCGTCGAGAATCCCCTTGAACAGTACCTTAAGAGCCTGGAGAAGATCTCGACTCTTGAGGTGGACATCGTGTTGCCAGGTCATCGGCGGGCGTTCCGCGATCTAAAGGTGCGGATCGAGGAGTTGAAGCGCCATCATAAGGCGAGGGCGGACGAGGTCCTGGCCATCCTTGCCAAGGGGCCGATGAACCCCTTCCAGGTGGCGTCGGGAATGAGTTGGGACTTGACTTATCGAACCTTCGACGAATTCCCCGTGCAGCAGAAGTGGTTCGCGGGCGGCGAAGCTGTAGCCCACCTGCGATACCTTGAGGAGAAGGGGCTGGTGCGCCGGGAGCCAGCGGGGGGGCAGATTGTGTATGCCCTCTCGTGAGTCCGGGCGTATCCCGAGGCGGAGGAACCAGAGATGGCTGAAGATCCTTACGACCCAACCTGGGTGGTGGAGCTTGCCAGACAGCAGTATCCGGAGGATCGTCGCCTCCACGAGGCACTGGCAGCTTGTACGCGCGTGGTGCGCTACTGCGAGTGCGGCTGCGGGACGCCCTATTTCGTGCAGCTCGATCCCGAGGGGTTGGGAGAGGACTCCGAGTTCGGCTTCCGCGTCACGCTTCGGCAGGAAGACGGCACGACCGTGGTGGTAGATCTTCTCCCCGACGGCCGTGTGATGTCCATAGAACGGGCCATCCAGCCCGGCGCTGTCTGAATGCCAGCCGCTTGAGGATGCCGAGATTCCTAGCCCGTCATCGTACGCTACACTGCCACCGCGGTCTTGCTCATGATCGCTTCGGCAGCAAGGGCACCGCTGTGTATGCAGTCTGGCAAGCCTATCCCCCGATAAGAGCTACCCGCCAACTGAAGCCCTGTGTGGGCAGAAAGCAGCTGTTCGATCTCTGCCAGCAGGTCGAGGTGCCCGACGTCGTACTGAGGATGACCATTCCGCCAGCGGTACACCTTGGTCATCACCGGTTCGGCCGTGATGCCCATAAGCGACCGTAGCTCCTCGCGAGCGTACCGGATCATCTCCCCCTCAGAGACGAGCGCGGGGGCCTCATTCGTGGCTCCACCCAGAAAGCATCGCAGCAGCACAGAATCAGAGGGGGCTCGATCATCGAACTTCGTCGACGTCCATGTGCAGCCGGTGATCAGCCTGTGCTCTTTTCGGGGAATGACGAAGCCAAAGCCCTTGAGCGGGTGGGAAATGGTGTTTCGGCGGTAGCCCAGGGACACGGTGGCAGTGGACACGTACCGGATCGAATCCAGCTTCTTCGCCAGCTCCGAGTCGAAGCTGGATATGAGCTTCGCGGCATCGCGCGCAGGAGTTGCCAGTACAACGGCATCCACTTCCATGTGAGAGCCGTCATCCAAGTTGAGGTGGTACCCACCCATGTGCGGGACGAGCTGCTCCACGCTTCGACCGAGCACCGTGCGAGTCGCGTTCAGGTTGTTGCTCAGGGTGGAGATGAAATCGCCGAGGCCGCCGCGAAGCGTCACAAATGGCGGCAATGCTTTAGGGTTGCGCGGATGAGCCTTTCGGCCGGCGAGCATCCCACGGACAAGGCTGCCGTGCTTTCTTTCAATTGCCGCGAAGCGAGGGAAGGCCGCGAGAAGGCTCTGGCGCTCTGGATCGGAGACATGAATCCCACCCATGAGCGGTTCGGCGATTCTGTCGAGTGCCTCACCGCCGAGCCGGCGCCGTATGAAGTCCGCGACGCTCTCATCGCTGGCGTCGCGGCGAGCTGGGATCACCAGGTCGAGACCCATGCGCAACTTTCCCAGGGGGCTTATCAAGGTAGAGAAGACGAATGGCTGAAATCGCGTGGGGACCACCAATAGCACTCCGTCGGGCAGTGTGCGCAGCTTGCCATTCCAGAGAATCCACACCTGCTTGGAGGCATCGTTGGGGCTGATCAGGCGGTCATAAATGCCGAGGCGCTTACACAGGTCGATTGCCCACGGCTTCTCACTCAAAAAGGAGTCTGGACCTCCCTCGACGGTAAAGCCGTCAAGATGTGCTGTGACTACCTTCCCTCCAAGGCGGACATCGCGCTCGATCAGGGTGCACTCCAGGGGGATTCCAGAGGAACGAGCGCCTTCCTCGAGATTGTAGGCGGCGGCAAGACCAGCGATGCCGCCGCCAACGACGGCTACTCGCACGACGTGACCTCTCTTATCACATGAGATGACATCAACGCCGTTGACCCTCACCGGTATAGAGTTCCACTACCCCGCCTTGGACCTCGCTTACCAGCCGCTCGATTCTCCGGAGCAAGTGGACATTGGTTTCACATCGGCCCTTGCCGCTCTGCGGGGCCT
>JAJYKO010000771.1 GCA_021788565.1 Chloroflexota bacterium | reverse complement strand
GGTTACGTCCTTCATGCTGATGAAGCTGCTTTCCTCCTGCGGAAACTCGTCCTTGGAGAGGAACTCGTGCACCAGAGCGATGCTGAGTATGCGGTTGATGCTTTGCTTCAGCATGTCCAGGACTTCTGGAGAACCTGTGCGGCGGGCCTGCATGCGCAACAGCGCCGCGATGGTTTGCAAGTTGTTCTTGACGCGATGATGGATCTCTCGGATGAGCGCCGACTTTATGCGAAGGGCCTGCTCCTTCTTGTATTCGTCGGTGATATCCTCGATGATGACCATGGCGCTGGCGGCCGTGTCGTTCCGAACGAAGAAGCGGGCCAGCAGTCCGTGGTCGGGTTCGGGTGGCAGCGGGATCGCTCGCTTCACCCAGACCAGGTGATGCTCCTCGATTCGCTGCTCGAGGCACTGGGCTCGCTCCATCGCCTTGAAGCAGATGTGCTCGTTCGTGTCCAGCTCCGAGAGGCGGCGCCCCAGGAGGCTCGCGGTGTAACCGAGCTTTCGGTACAGCTGTTCGGCCAGGGAGCTGATGTAAAGGATGCGGGCGTCGCTGCTGATGACCAGAGTTCCGTAGTGCTCACCCAGATGCGTGAGCTGATCCGCACACTGGAGTTTCCCGCTCAGCACCAGTTGCTGCAAGCGAGAGACCGCATCTCGGTAGATGGGGTCCTTCTTGCGGCGCCTGTCGTATTCCAGGAGGTTCATCTCGCTGACGAGGACGGCTATAGGCCTACCCTGGGCGTTCGTAATCGGGAAAGTATCTAGCACGGTCGGAGCGCCGTGAGGAGTTTGGCCCCTCACTCCACGGAGCATGTGGCCGGTGAAGACGGCGCGATGGATGTTGACGGCGCTTTCCTGCGGGAAGGTCTGGCCGATCATGGAGGTGGGGTAGAGCGCCGGAACAGACGTTGGACTGGCTTGGGCGATGACCAGGACACGGTCGCCGGACCTGACATAGAGCAGCAGATCGGCGTGAGAGATGTCGGCAAGAAGCGACAGCCCATCGACGATCCTGTCCAGGAGGCCCACGTCTTCGCCGCACAACTCAGCGCCGAACAGGGGAAGTTCGGGGCGCGGCGCGGAACGGTGCTCCATCGCATCCATTTCCGACGTCAGATTGCGCTGGCTTCGCAGGTACAAAGCGCTGTTCCTGCTTCTAGGCTACTTTGGTGCCAGATCGGTACACATGGAAATCGAAATGGTCGGGGTGGCCCGATTCGAACGGGCGACCACTTGAACCCCATTCAAGTGCGCTACCAGACTGCGCTACACCCCGGCGTCCGCTCACGGACGAGAAGCGACCGGCCCGTTCGAACCATGTCGAACGCCAGCGCATGACCGTGTAGGGATGTATTGTAGCAGAGGCAGGCATGGGCTTGCAAGGAAAGTTGTTTGAGAGCGAGCCGTTGGCAGCTCGAGGCTGTGTGTAGAAAAGGGCCTCTTCTCAGCCAGGTGGAGGTTCCCTGCGGATGCCCTGGACAGCGCTGCGCGGCCGTGACGCGACCGGAGACGCGTTGGCGGCGGCGAGAGAGCGGTTTGGTACCGTCATAGCGCTCGCGCATAACAGCTTGGCGCGAAACCAGCATAGCGCTATAGCGCTGACTGGCGCCACTGGTGTACTGGATGCGCGGCCCCAGGGCCTGGGTGTTGAAGCGCAGCGGGTCGCAGGGATGGCTCTGGGCCGTCTTATGCTACAATCGGCAAATAGTAGGTAGAAGTTGCCGTATTCGTGAGAATACATTCGGGAGGTACGGGTGAAACCGAGGGGAATCTCACCGGAGAACACGGTATTCCTGATTATCTCCTTCGAGGGGGATGACCGCTATTCCAAGGCCGGCGGCCTTGGGGTAAGGGTGGCGGAGCTTTCGGAGAGCCTGGCGGGAATAGGCTACGAGACACACGTCATCTTCGTGGGAGACCCGAACCTCCCGGGAGAAGAAGTCCTCATGGATGGCAAGCTCCATCTCCATCGCTGGTGCCAGTGGATCAGCAAGTACTTCCCGGGAGGCGTGTACCAGGGAGAGAACGAGAAGCTCTACGACTTCAACGAGTCGGTCCCTCCCTATGTTTTGAACAGCATCGTTCGTCCAGCAGCCGCGCAGGGCAAAATCGTGGCTATCCTCGCCGAGGAGTGGCACACAGCAGAGGTCGCCTGCCGTATCAGCGATATGCTGTACTACAACGGCCTTCGGAACAGGGCAATCCAGTTCTGGAACGCCAATAACGTGTTCTCCTTCTGGCGGATCAATTGGGGGCGGCTCGCCTTCACGAACACCATCACCACTGTCAGCCGGTACATGAAGCATCGGATGTGGGACGTGGGGATCGATCCGCTGGTGATACCGAACGGGATACCTAAGAGCGCGCTCGAGCCGGTAGACGAGGCGGCCGTGGAGAGGGTGCGCGGGAGCCTGAAGGGTAGCCCGTTACTGTTCAAGATCGGCCGTTTCGATCCGGACAAGCGGTGGAACATGGCGATAGAGGCTGTGGCCAGGCTCAAGGGGCTGGGGATGAGGCCGGTCATGCCGATTAGGGGTGGAGTCGAGCCACACGGCGCCGAGGTGCTGGTGAACGCACGGAAGCTCGGTCTCACCGTAAGAGAGGTGACGGTGGGAGTGGATCGTCCCGGCATAGAGGATTGCCTTCGCGCCCTGGAGGACGCCGCCGGCAGCGCGGACATCCTGGACCTACGTTTCTTCCTTCCCGATGAGTTCACGCGAATCATGTACCGTTCCGCGGATGCCGTCCTCGCGAACAGCGGTCACGAGCCATTCGGTCTTGTGGGGCTGGAGGTCATGGGGGCCGAAGGTGTCGTGTTCACCGGCGCCACGGGCGAGGACTACGCCATCGCTTTCGAGAACGCCGTGGTGCTGGATACCACCGACCCTGGCGAGATAGTCGGATACGTTGTCCATCTCCAAAATCATCCGGACGAAGCTCTGGAGATCCGAAGTAGAGCCCGGCACACTGCCGAAACCTTCCAGTGGGACAGGGTCGTGGAGAACTTGATCGCCAAGCTGGAATACATTGCCCGGAACCAGGGTGTGCTGACCGGCGTGGAGCAAGAGCCTCCATTCGGGGGCTGAGATGGCCCGCGATGCGATGATCTATACGATCGTGCATCAACCGAGGAGGGTGAAGCTCCCCGCGCAGCCCATACCACCGGGGGCGTCCCCAGAGGACATCGAAAGGTGTCTGTTCGACGAGCGGTTGAACGAACAGTACTTCAGGCGGGTAGCGTATAGCTGCTATCACCCGACCACTCGCACCTTCCTGGAACTGGTGGATCGGGGTTTCAAGCTGTCCATCGGCTTTTCAATCTCCTTCCTCAGGCAGGCGCAGATGTGGGACCAGGAGCTTCTGACCCTGTTTCAGAGGCTGGTAGCTCACGAGAACGTGGAACTTATCGGTGTCGACCCTTACCACGGTTTCCTGCTGCTGGTCGACCTGCCGGGGTTCGTGGCGGGGATGCAGCGGGCCGGCCAGCGGTTGGAGGAGATCTTCGGAAAGCGCCCGGTCGTGACAGACACGACCGAGATGTGCATGTCCGACGCCATCTACCACGCGCTAAACCAGGCCGGTTTCGAGGCGGCCATGCTTGACGGTAGGGACGGGGTGATGGAGTGGCGGGATCCTACCCACCTCTACCACAGCGGCAAGCATATGAAGCTGCTAGCACGGAGCTACCGACTCAGCGACGACGTGGGATTTCGATTCTCCAGCAGCGACTGGAGCAATTGGCCACT
>JAJYKO010000770.1 GCA_021788565.1 Chloroflexota bacterium | reverse complement strand
GCAGTCTTGACAGGTATGCCGAATGCCATTATACCAGACCGTACAGACGCCCGGAGCCAATCCTGCCCGATGGCCCCGGTCCCATCCCGAGTTGAGGTGTGTGCCGGGCAGATCGTTGTCATGCGGCACCGGCCTAAGGGCCCGAGTTCTTCACGTTCAGCTACGCATCGAGGGAGGAGATAGGGATGATTTCGCGGAAACTATTGAAAAGGCAGGCAGCGGGAACCCCCATTCGGGTGGGATGGGTCGGAGCGGGCCGCATGATCACCGGAGCAATCTGCCAGACTGCCCTAATGAAGGGCATGGCCAACTCCGTGATCTGCGATATACAGGCCGAGCGGGCTTTCCGCGCCTACGAAATCAACGGAGTCAAGCACGAGGATATCGTCGTTGCCTCCAACACCGGCTCAGCCAACGACGCCATCCGAAAAGGGCGGCCGGTAGTGATCCAGGACAGCCGAATGATGGCTGAGCTTGACCTCGACTGCGTCGTTGAGGGCACCGGGGTGCCAACGGTTGGGGCTGAGGTGGCCCTCCGATGCATCCAGGGTGGCAAGAACATCATCATGCTCAACGTCGAGACGGACGTGGTCATCGGCCCTATCCTCCACCAGATGGCCGAGCGGGCCGGCGTTGTCTACTCGGTCTCCAGCGGCGACGAACCCGGTCTCATCACCGAACTGGTGGACAGGTGGGGAGGGCTTGGATTCGAGATAGTGGCCGTCGGCAAGACCCCCGCGAGCCTCGCCGATCTGGACACCCATCTCACTCCAGACGACGTCGCCGAGGACGCCGCGGTCCTGGGGGTCAATCCCCACTTCCTGGTGACCTTCCGGGATGCTACGAAGACAGCAATCGAGATGTCCAGCATATCCAACGCGACCGGACTGGTGCCCGACGTAAGGGGAATGCACGGTCCGGTGGCGGGAAAACAGGACATGGCAAAGCTCTTCTGCCTCAAGGAGGAGGGAGGTCTGCTGAACCACCGCGGCGTGGTGGACTACGCCCGCCCGCTGCTCCACCCCGATGGGTCGGTCGATTTCCTCAACAGCGTCACGCCCGGCATCTTCGTCGTGATCCGGTCGACCCATCCACAGATTCAGAAGGACCTGGACTACTGGAACGTGATCCGTCACGGCGACTACTACACCTTCTACACCCCGTATCACCTGGTCACCAACGAGATACCGCTCTCGATAGTCTGGGCAGTGGAGGACCACGAGCCGACGGTTGTGCCGCGTCACGGCATGCTAACAGAGGTGATCGGTGCCACCAAGAAAGCCCTGAAGGCGGGTTCGACCATAGACGGCGGTGGAGGATACACGGTATATGCAGTCAACGACCTGGCTAGGGTCGCCAAGGAGGAGGGGTGCGTGCCCTTCGGCTTGCTGGAAGGCGCAAGGCTGGTGAAGGATGTGGAGCCCGATCAGATCATCACCCACGACATGGTTGAGCTGAAGAGCGACACCATACTGTACCAACTGAGAAAACTGCAGGATGAGCTGATCCCGCCGACCGACGGTGGGTAGGAAGCTTATCGTCTGGACGAAGGCGCACCCACTTTACCGAACCCTCGGACTGCGCCAGGGTGAGCGAACTGAAACCTGAGGGCCGGACCGCATCCCGTGCCTGACTCGTCAGCGCGAAGATCGGGAAGGAGGATCGGGCGATGGGCTCTGTCGCTATCGTCGGAAAGGCACTCGGAGTTGAACTTGAGGCGGTGGGGGTGAAATACACCGACGGCACCCCCACCGCCGAACTGGCCGAGGGCCGCTACACCGTTTGCAGCGGCATACTGGGGGCTGCGAGGGGCAAAGTGATAATCCTCTCCTGAGCCACTTCACCGCACTCTGCGCCCAATGGGGTTATCATAATGTTACTGCCTGTTGAGTAGAGTCGAACAGGTTCGCGGGCACGACCCCTTCTTGAAGGATCCTTCCATCCGGTTTCCTGACGCAGCTGCCTCCGAAGCTTTCAGTTCCGCCCGATTGGTCACGAGGTCCCTCCGCTATGGCTACTCAGCCTACCCGGCCGCCGCACCACTATCGGGCGTAGCCGCTCCAGCTTCGTCCTTCCCCTCAGTTCCTGCGTCTTTCTCCAGTCGCGCTTGCAGATGCACGGCAGCCACCAATTCGTTGTGGTCGGTCAATATGGTCACGCCTGGCCCTACCGCGAGGTCTCCTACCCGTATCACCGCGTCGATCTCGTCGAGCGTGGAGAGATCCACCAGGATGGCCGCCGGAAGGTCGGCCGGGAGACACTCCACCATCACTTCGTTCAACGGCCGCTGAACCAGCACGTCGCCCTTGCTGGCTGCTCCAGCCTCATTGACGAAATGAAGCCGGATCGGGGTCGTCAGC
The DNA here is from genome assembly GCA_021788565.1 of Chloroflexota bacterium. The sequence goes on along the minus strand of JAJYKO010000770.1, from coordinate 1,395 downwards.
TTCTCATTCGCATTGACCATGTAGAAGTCGACGTGGTCGATAGCTCCGCTGACGACATCGCGCTGCACCTTCTTGATGAGTACAGGGACACCTGGCCGATCCCCAAACTTCAGCAGCAGTATGACGTCCTTCCCACCGTGGGCCAGCGCCCTCTGTAGAGCAAGTCTGTCAACTTGCAGCGACACGGAGGGCCGATCATGGCCAAACATGTTGGCAGGGACGATGCCCCTCTTCCGAAGCTGTTTCACGTGCTTTCCCGATACGGTCCTCTCCTCGACGACCAACTCCATTTGATTGTTCATAGCTCTCCTTCCACCAGTCGGCTCCACTTCGCCCGACCATCTGCCTTCGCGTCTTGCTTCTCGATCCCCTGCGGGGGGCTATACCGTCCCCACGAACTTCCCATCGCAGTACAGGTCGACCTTGCTGCCGTCCGACGGCAGCGGTACGACTTTTCTGACTTCCCTTCGCCTCTGCACGCCGTTCAGCCGCTGATTGCAGAACACTTCCTGGCGGAGCCTGCCAAATTGATCGCTGTTCACATCTATGCGGACGGTTTTCATGCTCGTCTGGTCCTCCTCGCTTCCCGTGGCTGGGGCCGCGGTCTTCTGATCTTATCCAGGGTTCCATGGCTTTCTGCTTGCGCCGCCGGCGTCGCTACCTGGGATCCTGCTTGCGGGTTCTGCTCGCGCCACAACAATCCAAGCAACTCTCCCACAGTGGCCGTGCGCTCTGCCGGATGCCGTAGGGGCAGGTGAGCGTTAAGACGGTATCTGTTTCGTCTTCCGACCTTGTCTCGGTCTATATAGCCCTCCACCAGCAGATCCGCCACGATCTTGCGGGCTGCCCGCTCCGTGATCCCTACTGCCTGGGCTATCTCGAGACCTGTACTGTCTCGATAGCGACCGATGTATGTGAGCACGAGACCGTGGTTAGTGAGAAAACTCCACGATGCCATCGAGCCAAACCTCCAAGACTTACCACGAACGACAATACATGATTGCCAATTCATGTTACGACATACATTGTACCACTGATGGAGCGGACTGGCTCGTTGTTCGGCGGAAGCTCCATCGGGGATGATGAAGGCGCCCTCGGGGGTGAAGCACAAAATGGGCTACCGGTTAAGGAGGAGGGGAAGGGTGCACCGCTGCACCCTCCCGCGGGATCGGTTCACGGTCTCGCGCGATTCTCCGCCCTAGTAACTGGTAGCACGCTCGTAGTTGGCCCGGCGAGGCTCCTGGGAATAGCAGTCCCGGCAGTAGACAGGCTTATCACTACGAGGCACGAAAGGAACCTCGGTGGCCTTGCCACAGCGGCTGCACACAGCAGGGTGCATCACGCGAGGTTCGCTTCTGTGATTGATGTTGCCGCTGAGGTTGCCTCCGGGAGCCA
>JAJYKO010000769.1 GCA_021788565.1 Chloroflexota bacterium | reverse complement strand
GACGGATATAGTTCCATGCGGCTTTGCGCTACACTATGCGCGCCCGTCGAATAGAAGTCCCAAGGAGGCCAGTATGAGCGCTTCAGACTCCCACCAGACGGTTGATGGCGAAGCGCGCGCGCTATCCGAGCTGGAGAAAAGGCTGCTCGACAAGATCAGGAAGCGGGAGCCGATCAGCCGGAACGTAAACGAACTGCACGACCAGCAGTTGACCTTCGGCCAGAGGGTCGCCGATGGCCTCGCCGATGTCGCTGGCAGCTGGGGCTTCATCCTCAGCTTCCTGGGTTTGGTTCTTATCTGGATAGGGGTTAACAGCTACCTTCTGCTGTCACGGCCGTGGGACCCATACCCCTTCATCTTGCTGAATCTGATCCTTTCGTTGTTGGCGGGTCTCCAGGCCCCAGTGATCATGATGAGCCAGAACCGGCAGGAGGCCAAGGACCGAATCCGCTCGGAGCACGACTACGAGGTGAACCTGAAGGCCGAGATGGAGATAGAGCAGCTTCACTCGAAGCTGGACATGCTTCGGGAGAAGCAGTGGAACGACTTGGTGGAGCTCCAGCAGAGGCAGATCACCATGCTTGAGCAGCAGATAGCGATGCTGCAGACGCTGTGCAAGCAGTGATCCGTAGGGCGGCGCCCTGTGCGCCGCCGCGTCCTCGTCGCCGGAGCCCCGGGCGGCGGGGCACAGCGCCCCGCTCTACGGAATCGCACTTAAGGAACGACGCATTCAGGGTCGAGACTTACTAACACCCATCGCTTACTCCAGGTGGGTCACATCCCCAACTCGTTTCAGGGTGGGGCGCCCCTCGCCGTTCACGTCGATCACCGTGATCGAGGCAGGGGGCACGTCCAGCTCCCAGCCCGTTCGGTGCGCAATGGCTCTAACCCATGCGTCCCTCGGGTTCTCGAACCCCCAGAAGAGAGCCAGATAGGCGCTGAGGACCCGCCGGTGGGTAACGGCGATCACCACTCCTTCGTTTTCATTGACGATCTGGCGAAAGCCCGCGATACACCGGGGATAGACGTCGCGTAGGTACTCTTCCCGCTCGACGTCCGGAGGGGGGACGACCTCGTCGATGGGCTCAAACTCTTCTGGAGTGAGGCCGGTTTGGGCCGCAATCAGGGTGGCCGTCTGGACTGCTCGCATGGACGGACTGGTGAGTAGTCGAGAAGCGTTCGGAAACTGCTCTCTCAGCGCTTGTGCTACCGCGATACCCTGGGCCAATCCCTCACGGCTCAACAACCTTCGGCCCGCTTCGTCCAGGGATAGCGCGCGACGTACCGCGACCAATTGCACAGGAATTACTCCCTCGTATTCCGGCGAATGTCAATCGGCGCAACACCAACAGCCGGCCAGCAAAGCTTGCTGGTCCGGCGTAAAAATGGCGTGAACTCTGTTCCTTGCCCTGCCATGCCCGCTATCTGCACCCCTCATGGCAGGGCGTCGTCCGGATATTTTAGCGATACAGTTGGTCCCTGCACGCCTTGCAGTAGGCCATCATACCCTTGCCCACTACTTTGACCGGGAATAGGTCTCCCACGGTCTCGATCTTCTTGCTGCAGCGAACGCAGCTACGAGGAGAAGACAGCCTCTGATTGGGATCTACATCCTGCTTCTGTCCGAGTGCGCGAGCCGCTGTCTTGCTTGTGCCTGCCAATGTTCTTCCTCCGAGTTAGGTTTTCCTGCGGCCATATGGACCGCAATAGGTTGGGCCACTTGATAGTGTGCCCTGAGACAGCGCGCAGATTCACCCGCACGCTGGCTCTCAAAGAGATCGCGAGGGTGGCGAAGGAGACCGAGGCCGCAAGCAGAGGCTCTTTCCGTCCCTAGCCAAACCAAAGTATATTATAGCATGAAATTTGCCAGCGGTTGGGACGGGTTTTCACGATTGAAAGAACGGCGCGGGCCGCGGAGCGGCAGACGCAGATCAGGGGTCCGGAGCGCCAGGTCAGGTGCACGGGTTCAGGGTGTAAACGCGCCAGAGGGGACGTTCACCGGGGCCAGCAAGGTGCAGCCCGTTCCCCATGTCCCGATCCCCAATCCTTACTCCCGCATACAAGACCCCAACAACTCAGCACCCCGCTTCGTCAACGCCAGCGAGGCGGAATTCGCCAGAATCCTGGATTACTACCGGATCAAGTGGCTCTATGAGCCGAAGTCTTTTCCCCTCCGCTGGGAGGGAGACCGGGTCACCGAGATGTTCAGCCCGGACTTCTACCTGCCAGCCCTTGACACCTATATCGAGCTGACCACCATGCGGCAGAGCCTCGTGACCCGCAAGAACCGAAAACTGCGGCGGCTTAGGGAGCTGTATCCGGAGATCAACATCCGCCTTCTGTACAAGAGGGACTATCAGAGCCTGCTGGCCAAGTATGGCTATCGGGCGCTCACGCCGACTACTTTCGACGAAATAGACGAAATCCTTCTGAGCGAAAGCGAGATCCAGTCACGGATTGGTGAGCTAGCTGCTCAGATCTCCCAGGATTATGCTGGCAAGACGCTGCGGCTCGTGGGAATCCTGAAGGGCGTGGCCTTCTTCATGACTGATCTTATGCGCAGGCTGGAGATGCCGCTTTCCACCGACTATATGTTCATTACCAAGTACACGCGGAGCGACTCCGAGCCGGGCGCGGTCAGAATATTGAAGGACCTGGACCTACCGATAGAGAGCGAGCACGTTCTGTTGGTGGAAGATATCGTGGATACCGGCCTGACCCTGCGCTACATCCTCAGCTACCTCAACGCCCGCAGGCCCGCGAGCCTCCGGGTGTGCACTCTCCTGGACAAGAGGGCCCGACGGCTGGTGGAGGTGCCGGTCTCCTACGTGGCGTTCGAGGTTCCGGACAAGTTCGTGGTCGGCTACGGCCTTGACCACCGGGAGGTTTACCGCAACCTCCCCTTCATCTGCACCCTCAAGCCGGAGGCCTATCGGGTGTAATGGTGACCGAACAGGATGGACAGGATAGATTAAGGATGTGCGGGATAGATGACAGGTAACAGGTAAACCCATCCTGCCTATCTTTCTACACCCTGTACATCTTGTTCCGTTTCCCCGGGCTCATCCCTTACCACGGGTAGGGTGAACGAGAACGTGCTTCCCTTGCCCACTTCGCTTTCCACCCATATCCGCCCGCCGTGAGCCTCCACCAGTCCCCTCGCGATGTAGAGGCCGAAACCGAGGCTATCGCGACGGCTCCTTCCCTGCCGCGTTCTGCCAAACTTCTGGAATAGCTTGGGCAGATCCTCCCGAGGGATGCCTGCCCCGCGGTCCGTCACCGCGGTGACCACCTCGTCGAACCACCTTGCTACAGTGACGGTGACTTCTGTCTCCGGGTCCGAATACTTCAAGGCGTTCGTGAAGAGGTTGAGGAGGATCCTTTCCAGGCGGTTGGGGTCGGCGAATACTCGTGGACAATCCTTCGCGACCTCCACTTCAATGCGCTCCACCTCCAGTGCCCCGGCCATCTGCCTCTTTAAGCGAGCTATGCTGTCCGCGATGTCCACGCTGGACCGGTCCAGCTCTAGATGGCCGGCTTCCATTCGAGCCGAGTCGACAAGATCCCGGATGGTGGAATCCATCTGCTTGGCCGCGAGAACGATAGCATCCGCGCTCTCTTTTCTGCGGGCGTAGCGCTTGGTTGCGGCGAGCGCCATGCTGATTATCTGCGCGTGTCCCAGCACCACGGTCAGCGGGGTCCGGAGGTCGTGGGACACGGCGTGGATAAGATCCGACTGCTGCTCCTGAATCAGA
>JAJYKO010000768.1 GCA_021788565.1 Chloroflexota bacterium | reverse complement strand
ACCCCGGCCGCTTCCGCGCGTCTTGCCTCTCGGCTGGCATCGGCCTTCGCACAGAAGCTGGAGTACGACCTCTCCGACGAACCGCCCGAGCGGTTCCTGCAGCGCCTGGCGCGCCAGCTCAACCTGAGATAGCATCGAGATGCTACACTGCTGTGCTGGTCATTTCAATGGTACGAGAATAGGGTGCCGGCGATTGACTCACACGATTCGGATGATATGCTGCTCCAAGAAGGCTGATAGAGGATTGTTATGCGCCTTCCACATTCCGAGAGGGCGCAGGATGATTCGAGAATTGGATGTAGTCGTGCTTACGCGCGACATCGATGAGTATGATCTGAAGGACGGCGATATAGGAGCCGTGGTTCACGTCTATGTCGATGCAGCCGCTTTCGAGGTGGAGTTCGTGACCGCGGAAGGCCGAACTGTTGCAGTGCTGACCCTGACAGCGGCCGACGTTCGTCCGATGGGTAATGGGGAAATCCTTCACGCACGGGAAGTTGCGCAGACGCCAGGTCGTTCGTGACGGTGAGAGATAGTGAGCATGCAGAAGAAGCGAAAAAGCGATAGACCCCGGGAACGTCGGCGTGGAAGCGACAGCCTTGCACGCTCGGCCGGGAGCACAACGGACGCTGGCTCGAGGCTCTCGAACCTCACCGCCTATGTGGGCTACGTCGGCGCGGCGGTGCTGATCTACCAGACCGTCGACAAGTTCTCCGAACAGCCCGTGTTCGGCTTCACCTGGAGCCCGGCCCTGCTCGGCGCGGTCCTGGCAGTGGTGACCGCAGTCTTCAGAAACGAGTTTCATCTCCGCAGCCGTCTTAGAATCTTCGACGAGGAGACCGCGAGCCGCCTTGTAGTGTCCATCGTGTGGGGCCTCCTCGGCGTGGTCGCCATCCTCGGGATCATGACATACCCGAGGTTCTGATTCCTACCTGATCCATCATGAAGCGGGGGTTGTCCTGGCATGACCCTCATCTTCCTGTGCCTTGGCTGGCTTGCCGGCATCTACCTGGGCCAGGTAGCCGCTGCCGGGGCCGATCGGGATCTCCTCATTCAGCAGACCCAGCCCTATCTGGCCGGCCTCGTCGGCCTCGCCGCCCTTGCCGCCTACCTCTCTCGCGACGACCACCGGCTGAAGACCACCGCGCTCGTCCTCGCCGCCGGCCTGCTCGGCGTCTGGCGAGCGTTCGCCTCTCTTCCCGACACGGATGTCGTCGTCATCGAGCCGGGCGTCACGGCCGTTCGAGGCACCATCGCCAGCCGGCCGGATCCTCAGGATGCGGATCTGCAGCTGGTACTGGAGGCGAGCGAGCTACGACGCGGCAAGAGTTGGGAGCCCGCACACACCCGGGTGTTGGTTCGGACGCCTCGGTATCAGGATTGGACGTACGGCGACCGCGTTGTCGCCTACGGCGACCTGAACTCGGTCGAGCACGGGACGGGGTACTGGGCAGACTACCTGGCCAGGCAGGGTATCTACTCCACCATGGATTACGCACAGCTTCGGCTGGAGGAGCGTCCCCAGGGCCCGGACCTCCTGCGAGTGGTCGATGGGGTGCGCGGGCGGCTTCAAGAGCTGTGTGAATCCCTGTTGCCTGAGCCCCAGGCGTCGCTGCTGGGTGGCATCCTGGTGGGAGGCCGAGCCGGGATGCCGCAGGACTTCAGGGATGCCCTGAACACCACGAGCACAAGTCACCTGATAGCCGTCTCAGGCTACAACGTCACCGTGGTGGCGGGCGTTGCGCTGCTCTTCGCGCTCCGCTTCCTCGCCCGCCGGAAGGCTACGCTGCTGGCGATTGCGGCGGTATGGGGCTATTCCTTGCTAACTGGGTTGCCTCCATCTGCCCTGAGGGCGGCCATCATGGCCACCATGGCGCTCAGCTCTGTTCTCGCGGGTCGTGATGCCGACGCTCTCCCCTTCCTCTGCTTCTCTGGAGCAGTCATGGTCGGGCTGGACCCGCAACTGCTGTACGATCTCGGCTTCCAGCTTTCCTTCCTGGCGACCGTAGGCCTGGTGCTGCTGGAACCGGTATTGAGGCGCGGTCTCGGCCGTCTTCGAGCGCCGGGGTGGTTGGCTTCCTCTCTCTCCGTCACAGTTGCTGCCCAACTGGCAGTTCTTCCAGCTCTGGCGGCCAACTTTCATACCGTCTCCCTGGTGTCCCCCCTGACGAATCTGCTGCTCGCCCCCATCCTGCCCGGGTTGATGGCCACCGGAGCCGTTGCCGTGTCCCTTGGAGCGATCGCGCTGCCACTCGGGCAAGTTGCTGCCCCTGTTGCGTGGCTCTACCTGACCTATATGGTGGAGGTGGTGCGGTGGACTGCTCAGCTGCCGGCGGCGGCGGCTTCCACAGGTAACCTGGCCTTTGCCCAGATAGCGCTCTACTACGTGCTTTTGCTGGGATTCTGTATATGGCCGATGCCGGAGATGAGAGCTGCCCGGTCGAGTGCGGCGGGGCTGGCCAGCAGGGTGCCCAGGTGGGCGATTGCCGGGGCGGCGGTGGCGCTGCTCAGCGTGGCAACTCTAGGGGTGTCCGACCGCCCGGATGGGAAAACGCATCTCTACTTCCTGGACGTGGGACACGGGGACGCTACCTTAATCCGCACCGGCGATGGCTACAACGTGCTGGTGGATGGCGGTCCGAGTCCCACCGCCCTGGAGGGCGCCCTCGGCCGGCTTCTCCCCTTCCTGGACCGCGACCTGGACGCGGTGGTGCTCACGGGATACGGCCAGGACCGACTGGCGGGACTGATGGAGGTAGCACGGCGCCAGCGAATCGGTCTGGTGCTGCAGCCCGGGGAGCCGCCGGACAGTGGAGCTGCTGGGGCATGGGCAGACCTAGTTCAGAATCGCGGGGCGCAGGCGGTGAGTGCGAAGGCGGGCCAGCGGATCGAACTGGGGCCAGAGAGCTGGTTGGAAGTTGCATCAGTGCAGGACGACAGTTCGGACGTAGGCAACTCAGCGCTGGCCGTGAAACTGGTGTCCGGCGGAGTTAGCGTGCTTCTGCCGGGCGACCTGTCGCCTGAGGCTCAGCAGGAGATGGCGCGCTCCCTCACAGGCAGGCTCGACGCAGTGCGGGTACCCCGCCACGGGGCCGCGGATGCTTTCGACGAGCGTTTCCTCCAGGCCGCTGCCCCGCGGGTGGCAGTGCTCTCCGTCGCGGCGAACAACCGCTTCGGCCATCCCGATCCGGGCACGCTGGAGGCGCTACGCAACACCAGCCTGTTCCGGACCGACCAGCACGGTACAGTGGAGATGGTGATAGATCACGGCGCCTGCGAGGTGTACACGGAAAGATAGCCGCCGGCTGACAGCAGATGGCTGACATCTGTCTCCTGTTCCCTGTCCTCCGTCCCCTGTTCGCTACTTCAACGCTATCTCGAGGACGTGGCCCAGGCCATAGGCTATCACCGCGACGATCAGGGCAACGGCCGTCATTTCCGCGCCGCTCTTCCACCAGGTTCGCAGTGTCACGAAGCTCTTCGACGCCCCGACCGCGAAGTGAGCGATGATGCTGATGGTCGCGGACACCGCGATTCCCAGGGTCCCCACCAGGAAGAAGAACGGGAACACAGGCACGAGGGCGCCCAAAGCAGTGGAGACCGTTCCCACTACAGCGGAGAAGGTGGGATTGGGCAGCCGTTCCTCGGAGAGGCCGAGTTCCTCCTGAGCCAGGGTGCGCAGGAACTGGTCAGGGCTTTTTGCCATTCGCTCGACCAGCACACGGGACTCCTCCTCCGTGAAGCCCTTGAGCTGGT
>JAJYKO010000767.1 GCA_021788565.1 Chloroflexota bacterium | reverse complement strand
GAGCGGAACCCGGCTCTGGCCCCTTAGCCGAAGCAAGCGGCCCAAGCAACTGCTGTCGCTGATAAGCGACCGGAGTCTGATTCAGGAAACTGTGGACAGGGTGGAGCCGCTCGTCGCGGCTGACCAAGTCTTCGTCGTATCGGAGCAATCCCATTCCGATGACATTCGGGCGCAGCTTCCGGCCATCCCGGCAGCGAACTTCGTCATCGAACCTGTCCGCCGAGGCACAGCCCCCGCCCTCGCCCTGGCATCACTGATTATTCAGAGCGTCGACCGCGACGCCGTGATGGCGTCACTGCACTCGGACGCGGTGATCGGCAATCCCGACGAGTTGCTCCGGGCGCTGCGGCTGGCCCGGCGGGTAGCGTCGTCCAGTGACTACCTGGTTACTCTCGGAGTCCGACCGTCATACCCGGCGACGAACTTCGGTTATGTCGAGATGGCCGAGCCCCTGGAAGAGGTTAGTGCAGGAGAGGTCCGCCGCGCGGCTCGCTTCGTGGAGAAGCCAGATGCCGAGCGCGCGGTGCGGTTCGTGGATAGCAAGCGCTACCTCTGGAACAGCGGCATCTTCGTCTGGCGCGTATCGGTAATCATGGATCACTTCCAGCGGTTGATGCCCCAGCTTTACTCGCACCTCATGGAGATCAAGCCGGCCCTCGGGACTGAGCGACAGGATAGGGTTATCGCCGAGGTCTATCCGCGTATGGAAAAGGAGACCATAGACTACGGAGTCATGGAGCGGGCGCCCATGGTCGCCGTCGTGCCCACGGACCTACAGTGGAACGACGTCGGCAGTTGGTCGGAGTTGATGGGGGTCTCCGAACCCAATCAGGGCAGCAACCTTGTCAGGGGTATTCACGTTGGCCTGGATACCGAGAATACGCTTGTATTTGCAGGCACGAAGCCTGTGGTAACGATCGGCCTTCAAGATTTGGTCATAGTGGATACCGAGGACGTGCTGCTCGTTGCCAGGAGGGACAGAGCTCACGAGGTTAAGAAGATCGTCGAACAGCTTGAGGGCGACGAGGATATGCGACACCTGCTGTGAATTCGACTGCGACGATCAATTGAATCTTGGGTGCCGGATCGGCAGGACGCCGCGGGATCTCAGCAAGGACACGAGAGCGACTCGGCGCCGGGTTACGTACGAGGTGATGAGCAGGCACATCGCCAGTTCCATCGGCCACAGATATCGGGTCGGGAGGAAATGGCCCATAAAGCCGGGGTACGTGACGGACTGGCCGGAGTAGACGAATTCCCTGTAAACCAGCATCGGGACCAGATATATCGGGCCGCCGCCGAACCATGACTGAGGCGTCAGGATTGTCCAGACGGCGAAAGCCGATAGAAGGCCGAACAGCAGCCGGCGATACCCGCCCGGACGAACCAGCAGGAGCGGCCACAGCGCGAGCCCGGTCAACTTGAAGGCCGCGGCGAGCCCGAGTGCCGCACCGAGCCATGGGGTCCCGAACGCGACGGCGACGATTCCCATCCCCAGGAGTAGTGGTCCCTCCGCCCACGCACGAGCGAGATCGCTCGCGACGAAAGGGAGAAGCAGGAACAGAAACCCAGCGCCAGTACCGGCCCAGCCGAATCGAAGCGCAATCAAGGCGAGCCCGACTGCGGCACAGGCGACGGCTGCCAGACGGACCACGGGAAGAGTCTCCGCGGGAACAGCGGTATCAGGTCCCTCCAGACCAGAATCGGAATACGAATAGGGCGCTGTGGGCGCGGGAAGTCCGCTCAGTCTAAGTACGGCCGCATACACTGCGCGAGTGCCAAACGGCTGTGTCAGGGGCCAGTAGTCGAATGGCTCCCACCCCGGATTGGTGTAGAGATTCGGACCAGCAGGAGAGAAATCCCACCTGGCGAGGCGGCCGCCGTAGTAGGCTGCGCTCCAGACGTACTGCGCCTCGTCAGTGTGCTGGGACAGAGTCAGGGCTGAAGGCAGAATCACCGCGATCGCGAGTACAACAGACACCAGAGCGGGCAACCAATGCTTCATACTCTCATCCATCTAACATCTAATTCGAGTAGAGGGCAGATCCACAAGCCGAGACCGTGATGAATCAGAGTTGTCCAGACTTTCGCAACAAGAGTGCGGCAGTCTGGATTCTGGCGACTAAGCAGAAGTGTGCTTCTGCTCCCGGACCCAGGCTTTGGTTTTCGGCTGTGCTTCTGTATCCCCGGGCTTCACCAACCAAAGGTAACGATGTTGGATGGGAATAAGCAATGGGACTATAGTCCCAGCCTGCTGGAAGGCTTCACCGTTCGTCTGATCTCTCGGGATGGTTTTTGCTTGTTTAATGAGCGCATGAGCCATGCGGCTTCCGCGGCCAGTCCTGGCAGGCATGAGCGCTGTGCTCAGCGCCAGGTGTCCAATGGTCCCGAAAACCCGTACATGGGGTCGCCGTCTCCGTTCATCCTCTCGTGCATCGACTCTCTCCAGAGCCGTCCTGCCCAGGCCACCCCGTACAGCCAGAGAGATGCGCCACCCGCTACGTAGAGCACAAAGCCTAAAAGTTGCCGGGCAAACCTTGGTAGTTCATAGGGGCCCAAAAGAATCTCAGGGCACCCGAAGAGAAAGAACCCCGTCACGGCGATGGCGCCTCCAACCAAGAACGGTCCGAGTGCCCGATCCTCGGCTACGATGGCAAATGGAATAAGCCATACAAGATATTGCGGAGCTACGCCACCGTAAATGGAGTAGAAGAGCAACCAGACGAGCATTGTGGCCCGGAGCGTCGAGAACCATCCAGCACGAAGACAGACGGCTACGAGTGCGGAGTAGGCGCCGAGGAAAGCGATCTTGCTTATCCGGACACTTTCTAGCAGCCACGTGACAGTCGTCTGAAAATCTCCCTGCAGAAAAGCAGTCGCTCGCACTAGTGCGGCCCAACCCAGGATAGGCTGTCCGCTGTAGCCAAATACCTCCCGTAACACGTCTCCAGGTGTCACTGCGAAATAGGGCGCAAGGGACATCACCGAAGGCAAGGCTGCCAGCATCAGATATCGCATCCACGAAGTTCGCCTCAAGCGCAACGCGAAGATCGGTGCAATGAGAACTGGAAATCCGCGCAGCGCAATGGCGATCCCCAGGACCACAGCCGAAAGAACCTGATCCCTCCCTGGAGGGATTGCCTTCCTCGACCGCTCCAGTAGGTAATAAGAGATGAGGCAAACAAAAGCGACGAGCGTCATGATGTTCCCCTGGAAACCCGCGATGAGGATCCCAATGGGGTTCAGTGCGTAGGTTAAGGCCCATGCCAAACCGCGGTTTCTGGAAGCACCAGCCTCGCCAGATCCCATGTGAGACAGAAGCCAGACTATCCCCAAGTCGCCCAAAATGGCCGGAATCTTCATCAACACAGGGAAGGGCCATCCTGACGCCAACGATAATGCTAGGATCAGCCCTGGAATTGGCAATGATATGGGCGTATACGGATACAGACCCCGGGTCTCCGCATAGATATTCTGGCCCTTCAGAAAAACCTCGCCCATCTCGCGGTACAGGTGCAAATCGCAGGCATCGCTAGAGAGCAGAAGGGCCGGCAGCAGCCTTAGAGCAGCCGCTAGACTTAGGATCGTCCACAGGCCCCATAATCCCTTCCCGGCACGTCTCATCTTGCCGACGAAAGGTGTCTCTCGGTTCACGCTATGCCCCTATCACATTCATACAGCGACCCACAGTCACTGCCCAGAAGCGAGACTCTTACTGCAGCCAGACTCGAAATTGCATAACCAGCGAGAAGACGAATT
>JAJYKO010000766.1 GCA_021788565.1 Chloroflexota bacterium | reverse complement strand
ATACGCTCACAGATAGTGCCCTTTCGTTGGTGGCGTTGGTTGGTGTAACGACTGCCATTCTACCAGCTCAAAGGGCACTATTTCTTTGTACGGGTCTCCTCATGCGGCAACTGTCGGTGGATTGAGGTTAAAGGCAGTCACGGCAGATCGCACCGCCGTCAGGGAACAGGTTTACGCGCTTCAGCATCCTGCAGACTTTGCAGACTTTCTCCGGCACGTTGATGCGGAGGGAACGGCATTCACACCATCCGCATCTGCTGCACACTCGGTGCGAAGGATTCTTTTGACAACGTTGCCAGGCGTCGGTGATATCGTCGCACGCATCACAGTAGATCTCTGGCGACTCACCTTCGATGCGGCGCGGGGGCACCCAGCCGCCCCAGGGAGGGTTTGTTGAATTCGTGAGAACCGCAAACGTATAGGGTCCATCAGCGACCGCCTGACCGGCATATTCGCCCGTGAATCGCCCATCGGCGTATTGGAGCTTCGCGTTTGGATCGGTTGCTACGCCGAGCTTTACGGCCATTCGGAGCAGCGCAACTCTGTCCTGCACTGCTTCTCGTTTGATCGGGTAGGCGCTGCCGACCGTTGCACAGAACCGGAGCCTGTCGCCTTCGACTAGGACGACATAGCCTTCGCCTAGCATCCGCTGGGCAATGCGTACGCAACATGCTTCGCGGCTGCCAGCGACATCGGATCTGCGAAATAAAGTGACTACATCTTGGGCAGTGGGTGCTTTGTCGCCGACGACCTCGTTGACCGCTCGATCGGGTATGAGCACAGCGGCGGCGAAAGCGTCAGCGACTCGTTCTTCGGTTTTGCGACTCACGGACGCACTAAGCGAGGCCAGGTATCGAGCTACGTCGACGTCGTGGCGGGCTCGGTCATGACCGAATTCGTGGATCGCGGTGAACCGCGTTCGCCTTTCGCTAGCTGCCCTCTGCACCCTGATAGAGCGGGTTGCTTCGTGGTAAAAGCCCTCAACTGAGCACGAGGTGACTTCCTGTTCCTCGGAGACCAGCACAATTGTGAGCTCAGGGTCGATTAGGGGGATGGCCTCAAATGGGTCCTCGCGAAGCAGGTCGAGTTCGTCGGGCGCCAACTTCGCGCACAAAGTATTGGCAAGGGTTTGATCATCAGCCATCTAAGAGTCGATCCAGGATCGTGTCGTAGTTGGGGGTGGCGCCGTGGATGCCGCGGGCAGCGGCTAGCTCTGGTTGTGCTTGCCGGGCGAGTGCTAGTCGCTCGGCCCCTTCACCGCGTGAGTTGGCGTTTGCACGCGCGCGGATGTGCGCCTTACGACGAGGCTGGTCGATTGTCCGCCTTAGTTCTTCATCGACTGGAGGGATGGCGGGTCTAGTACCTGTCGCCGCTTCGATTGCGTCTGCTTCGCGATCGTCCGGTGCTGCGCCCCGCACGATTGCGAGTGCCCGGTTAGCTGGGATGCCGACCCCCAACAGCTCGTCGAAAGTGAAGGCAATCGCTGCTTGTTCAACAGGCAAAGGGGCCCAGGTCGCGCCGGCGAGTGCGCGCAAAGAATCGGCAATTCCTTCCCTGCAGTAGATCCGTTCATCAAGAAGGTTTCTGACGGCGGCTCCTCGCCGGATCTCTCTTGGGGAGCCTGACTGGAACGCAACTTGTAGCGCCGCAAGCTCGGCGGTGTCCGAAAGACGAGCAACCCGGGCGTCAAGTGTCGACCATGGGACTGCGGTCTCTAAGGCAACCGAAACGGCGAGTTCACCGAGCCCACCAGTGACCCCAGCGTCAAGCAGGGCGGACCATTCGTCCGCATCTACCACATCAAGGATAGGGAAAACCGACACTAGGTCGGAATCAACTCGGCGTATAACACCTAGGACACTCGTAGCGTCCCAGCTCAAGCGCCATACGTCCCATGATTCGGGCACTTCATCGGCCGTTTCTTGGAAGGTGAATCGCACTGGTTCGATAACCTGCCACTTGGTATCGGGGAGGGCATCGTTACTTGCGCCAATCCGGAGTAGGCAGCGCTGGCAGGAGTGGACGTGACGGCTAATCGCGTCAGCTGCATCTCCGTGCAGCCGGTCGTCGATTAGTGCTGCAAGGCTTCGATCAGTGGGGTGCGGCGTTGGCATCAGTTCTCCTGTTCTATTACAGATGCCGAACCTGCCTGAGCTGTCCCGCGTGCCAGCAAGGCAGCGCAGGCCCCGGCGAGCGCTTTGACCACGCCGGTTGGGTTGTCAGTGTCGACTAGGAATCCGGCCAAGAGCTTTCGGGCGGCAGTTACCGCACGCTGGGCCGTGCTTCGGCTCAGCCCAGTGAGGTCAGCAATCTCGCGGACCGGCCGATCGAGAAGGCCGATGACGAGCCGTTCGTTGTCCTTGAGCTGCCCCCAAGCCTCCTCCGCGAGCAGCGCGCTTTCTGCTGACGGCGATACGGTTGCAAGGACATTATCCCTGAACTCAACTTCGCCGCTCGTGATTAGGGGGAAGCGTTCAAGTACGACGTCAAATACCGTGCGTGCTGCGACCGGTGCTCGAGCGTAGGCCAGCACGGCCCGCAGCACGCGTCGAAGTGAGTCGGTCTCGGCGATCGGCGGACGATGGGTCGACATGGGTGACCAACGAGCACGGCGCACGTCCGGCACGGCGTAGGCGACCTCGATTAGTGGAGCGTCTGATCCCGAATACGGCTCGTTCCCCTCATATTCGATCAAGGACCACGTCCGTATCTCTGCGGCACGTGCAACGACTATGTCAGGGTCGCGCTCCACGACACCTGCTAGGGAGCGCATCGCGGCGCCGGTCTCAGTCTGGCGCGCCTGCTTGCGAAACTCGTTTCGTATGGCGGTTTGTAGGACGCGCTCAAAGGACTCCTCGTCCGTTGCCGTCGCTACGATCTTGGCGAGTCTTGCTGGCCCACCTTTGGCAAAGAGGAAGTCGTGGGCGAACTCCTCTACAGCACTTCTAGTCCAGCTGCCTAGACCTTTGGGTGGTGGGTAGCGGTTGAACCGACGGACTGCGTCCACCGTCTCGTATACGAGTATCACCCCCGCGGTTCCAAGCGCGCCCGTCATGCGGAGCTCTTCCCAGACGCCGGCCACTTCAGCTCCCCCAACGCCCTCAATACGGACCTCTATACCTGCCCTTGGTAGTCGAGTGTAGGTCGAGGCGAGAGCGCGCTTGCCATGCGAGGCGCCTCTCCCGTGACCGAGTATCCGTCGAGCGTGGCCGGCTCAAACCGATGGAAACGAGCGAGGCGCAGCTCGCCATCGTGGACGGAGACCGGGCTGTCGGCGATCGCGTCATGTGCGACCACGACGGCGGAGCATGGCGACCAAGTCGCTGAACAGGGGTACCGACGCGCAAGTGCCAACATTTATAGGCACGGGCGAGAAGCTCAGGTCGTGATTCTCCTATGCCTGTCAAGCCACGTCTTCTACGCCCGGAGCCATTGAATTGATTCCTGCCAACATCGCCTGATAACGAAGCGCGAGATAGGTGTCGGAGTGAACTCCCCATTCGAGTTCCGCGATTCGCCTTGGTCAGTGGCCGAGGACGGCGGCAACGTTGGCCGAGTGCGAGCGAGCCCGGCGTAGCTCCGTTCCGACCGGGACGGATCCAGGATGCACGAGGTGGCCGAAGATCACTCGCGCCACATAGAGCTTCAGACAGCGCATGATCTCCCGATCGGACTTGACCTGGGCCCGCCGACGCTCCACGTAGGCCTTGGTGGCGGGATCACAGGTCAGACCGCGGACTTCCACACTGAATTCCAGAGCGG
>JAJYKO010000765.1 GCA_021788565.1 Chloroflexota bacterium | reverse complement strand
GAGATCTTCCGCGCGGGCATCCAATCCATCTCCAAGGGGCAGATGGAGGCCGCTCGATCATTGGGGTTAACTTACGGCCAATCGATGGCCTACGTGGTCGTGCCGCAGGCCTTCCGCTTCTGTCTGCCACCGCTGGGCAACGAGTTCATCGCCCTGCTCAAGGACTCTTCCCTGGTGGCCATCATCGGCATAGCCGATCTGATGCGCGTCGGCCGGGAGATCAATGGGAGGACGCTGCGCTCGATCGAGGTCTTCGGCTATGTGTCGATCGTATATCTGCTAATGACCTTGCCGCTTTCGCAGCTGGTAAACGCCCTCGAGCGCAGAATGAAGAAGGCCTAAGAACTGAGGTCAGATCACCGCGGCGCCCCCCGCTCCAGTATCGGACGGGGGCGTTTTCTTTGCGGGCTCTCACGCGTCAAGAGGGTTCATCCAGTGCAGTCGCGGGAAGCGAGCGAAGTCGCCGTCGGTGGAGTAGAGGGTGAGGCCGTGTTCCAGGGCCAGTGCCGCGAGGTGGGCATCCGGAACGATGTTCCCGTGGCTGCCGGATTTTGCGAGAAGCTCCCCGAGGAGTTCAGCATGCTTCTCACCCGGTTGCGGGATCCACGCAGTCTCACAGTCAAGCCACGCCATGACTTGATTCCAGGCGCTGGCGATAGGCTCTGGCTGTTCGAAGACGCGCGGGTTAGTCACAAGCCGCAAAAATGCCAGCAAGCTGGGCCAGGGTAGACCCACCGGGGCGGCCCCGTTGAGCTGGCCGTCGAGCCACTCGCGCGCCCTCTCATGTTGTGGCAACGACGCTACGTGGGCATAGATAAGGAGATTAGCATCGACGAGGGTCACTTGAACGACTCGCCCTCGGCGATCGCGAGCGTTTCGCCGACATCGTCGACGCTGCCGATCCGCAAGCAGCCGAGGTCCACAGATCGAGTGTGGAAGCGCTCGCGTCGTGGCGGCCGGGCGCGCATCTGCTTGAGCCCCTCGCGAAGTACTTCGTTCACGAGTGCCTTTAATCCCACTTTGCGCGTCTCACGAAGACCTTCGAGCGCCGCGGCCACGTCGTCATCAAGTGTCAGTGTAGTCCTCATGCATCAAAGCATAAGGCACTTGATGTCTTGATGTCAATGTACTTCGTGGCGCGGTCAGGGTCTTTTAGTGTTCCCTCTCCGAAGCCGTGAAGTGTATCGCCGAGGTCGCTACCGTGTCATGCTGAGCGTAAGCGAAGCATCTCCGCGTGGCTGGAGAGATCCTTCGCTGAGGCTCAGGATGACAACTAAAAGACCCTCGTGGCGCGGTGCCGTCCCGCACTGTTTCTCAGCTCCCACTCCTCGGCCTGTACTGGACGGCCTTGGCCACGTGGGCAGGGCCAATCTGAGGGGAGCCCTCCAGGTCCGCGATGGTACGCGCCACCTTCAGAATGCGATGGTAGGCCCTGGCGGAGAGATGCATCTGGGTGACCGCGGCCTTCAAGGAGGGTGAACTACGGCGGACTTACAAGCAACGCGGATATGGCGCTAACGAAGTGCTCGGCTTCCGCCAGTCTGGTCTGCGCAGCCTCGCGACTGACTGTCCAGTCCAGCGTGTAGTCGGCCAGTTGTCGCTCGTCGAAGGCAATTCTGAGCGACTTATGCAGGCTGCCGGGTACCCGACCAGTCTTGGCAAAATGCTGGCCGAATACGGAGATAACCGTCGAGTGTTTGATGGCCTCCAGTCCCTCGGATACGACGGCGGCCTTCGCCGCATAGAACATCGCGTAGTACGCCCTGGACACAGACACCAGAAAGTAACCGCGATCGAGCAGCAGACTTCCGGCACCCAGCGCGTCCCGTGCCCGTCGCAACCACTCCTGGGTCTCGTCTACGCTACCTGCCATAAGACTACCCCATCCCGTTCGACGCTTCGGATGAAGCTGAACCCGCGGCGCCGCTGCGCCTCGAACCGATCAGCAGGAAGCACGTACACGGAGACCAGTCGGTCGAAGTCACGCTGCCACATCACGTCGTAGATGGCATCCTCCACAGACGCCTTCATTGCCGGATCGTCCCGACGGAGCACTACGATCAGGTCAACGTCTGAATCTGGCCGCGCCTCTCCACGCGCTTCGGAGCCGTAGAGGATGATGAGGCAGATCGCATCAGCGAGCCGGGCCACAAGCGTGTTCTTCACCTCTTGGACGATGCTCGACGTTGGACTCGTGAGTTCAGCTTCTGTCTTCATGTCTCCTGACGAAGCTCCTAATGTCTACCAGAGAAACAACCTGGAGTTCCAACGATTCTGGGCCGACGACTGATTCTATCACCTCTCAGCTCCCACTCCTCGGCCGGTATTGTACAGCTTCGGCCACGTGGGCAGGGCCAATCTGGGAGGAGCCCTCCAGGTCCGCAATCGTCCGCGCCACCTTCAGAATGCGATGGTAGGCCCTGGCGGAGAGATGCATCTGGGTGACCGCGGCCTTCAGGATCGATTGGGCCGATCCATCCACCTGACAGTACTTTCTCACCTCCGCCGGCCCCATCTCCGCGTTCGAGGCCAGCTTCGTCCCCCTGAAGCGCTCCCTCTGCCGTCCTCTGGCTGCCTCCACCCTTGCCCTGATCTGGGCGCTTGTCTCCCCCTGGCCATCCCCAGAGAGCTTCTCGTAGGCGACCCTGGGAACTTCCACGTGGATATCTATGCGGTCCAGCATGGGGCCCGATATCCGTTTCTGGTACTTGCTGACCATCGTGTTGGAGCAGGTGCACTCGCGGCTGGAGTCCCCATAGTAGCCACACGGGCACGGGTTCATCGCCGCAACAAGGGTGAAGCGGGCCGGGAAGGTCACGCTCCCCTGGGCGCGGCTGATCGTGACCATGCCGTCCTCCACGGGCTGGCGCAGCAGCTCCAGGGTGGACTGGCCGAATTCCGGGAACTCGTCCAGGAACAGCACGCCCCGATGGGAGAGCGAAACCTCGCCCGGGTGGGGCCACTTGCCGCCCCCGATGAGGCCAGCGTAGCTGATGGTGTGATGCGGGGCTCGGAACGGCCTCTCGCGAACCAGCGGCGTCTCCCCGGGCAGCCGGCCGGTGACGCTGTAGATCTTGGTCACCTCCAGCATCTCGTCCACCGACATGGCTGGCAGGATCGTCGGCATCGTGCGGGCCAGTAGCGTCTTGCCGGAGCCGGGAGGCCCCACCATGATCAGGTTATGCCCCCCGGCCGCGGCCACCTCCAGGGCTCGCTTGGCGTGCTCCTGTCCCCTCACGTGGATCATGTCCCGAGAGGCGTCCGTCGGGACCCACGCGTCCCACCCATCCTCGTGGATGGCGGGAGAGATGGGCAACTCGTCCCGGAGGTGAGAGACCAGGGCCGCCAGGCTCTCTACCGGTATCACCTCCACCCCCTCCACCAGCGCCGCCTCACGAGCGTCCTCGGCGGGCACGTACACGGTGCCTATCCGCTGCTCCCTGGCCAGGCTGACCATTGGGAGGATGCCGTTGGCATGCCGCAGGCCCCCGTCCAGGGAGAGCTCCCCCAGGAAGAGGGTGGGCACCTCAGGCGGCTCGATCTGGCCCGAGGCCATCAGGATGCCCGCGGCGATGGGCAGGTCGTAGGCGGGCCCCTCCTTCTTGAGGTCGGCGGGGGCGAGGTTGACGATGATGCGCCTCATGGGGAAGACGAGGCCGGAGTTCTTGATCGCAGACCTCACGCGCTCCTTGGCCTCTTGGACCGCGGCATCGGGGAGGCCGACGATGGCGAAGTAGGGCATGCCGTAGGAGGCGACGTCGACCTCG
>JAJYKO010000764.1 GCA_021788565.1 Chloroflexota bacterium | reverse complement strand
CTTTGTATCGATGTAGGGAGCCACGTCCACGCAGGTGGTGATCCTCGCCTCCGGCACACCGAAGTTGGACCAGTCCCTGCTGTCCCAGGCGGTGACGTCGGCGAAGCGTTGGGCCATCTCCCCGATACGTTGAAAGCGCTCGCGCGGCATGGCCAGGTTGTACAGCTTCAGCGGCGTCCAGGGCACAAGCCCCTCCATGACCTGCTCCGGAAAAGCGGTGGGGTTGCCGGCTGCCTTGAAACCGGCGGTGGCCCACTCATGCACGGCGATATGGTCCGGATGGCCGTATCCGCCTTCCGGTCCCCAGGTCAGCACGACTTGCGGCCTCAGCTCGCGGATCGCCCGCACGATCTTGCCCTCAGCCTCGTGGCGATCGACCTCTGGAAGGGTGCCGTCCACATAGTCCAGGAAGCGGAGATGCGTCACACCAAGAACGGTGCACGCCCTTCGCAGCTCCTCTTCCCTCACCTGGCCGAGGGTTTGAGGGGTGGCCAGGGCCGGGTCGCTGATTTCTCCGGCCTCCCCGCGGGTGGCGCACACCAGCGAGACGGCTACATCCTCCCGCGCGTACCGGGCGAGGGCGCCGCCCGTGGGGAACGACTCGTCGTCGGGATGCGCAAAAACTGCGAGCAGGGACAGCTTTTCGACCTTCTCCATCTTCTCTCCTGCCAGAACCCTGGGGTGGGTTACTCTACTGTTAACTCTGACTGCATTGTCTATGCCGGTAGTGAATTGGTTGGCGCATCTCTTGCGCGATTAGTCCCGAGGCCTGTTTAGAGAGGAGATCGGTATGGCTGTGAGCACGGATCGCTTTCGGGTGGCCTCAGTTCGGCCAGCCGCAAGTATACAGTATGAGGGAGTGCCTCAGGACCTGCTGGATCGAGTAGAAGGCAAGGTAATAACGGCGGACGATCTGGAGGAACTGGGCGTCGACGTCAAGAACGCAAACCTCTTCCACGGGGGAGAGAGCCTGGCTGTCGTCAACTGGCACGGCAACGAATACGTGCTCAACCTCGACCCCGTGCCCGAGCAGTCATGAGTGACGGGTGACGAGTAAGATCAACGAACTCCCAGTGGTCATGACTCATCACTCATCACTGGTGGATGCGGGAAACTTCAACTATGTGGCACTGGATTTGCCGGGGGGGAGGTAGAGGACCAACCTATTGTCTAACGTGAGGGGACGATAAGTGCGCCAAGAACAGCGCGAGCAGAGCTTGGGGCCCAGGAGGTTCGAGCCGAAGCTCAGCCGTGTCGAGCGGCGTCAGGTCGAGCGACGCACCGCGCCGCGAGCCGTGGTATTGCACGAGGCTATCCTCAAGGAAGGCGAGGAGGAGCTACTCCGACCTTCCTCGGCACCGGCCTGGTCGTCACTGGAGGGGTGAGTGCCAGCCAGTACCTGCTGCAATTCACGCTGCCCGCGCTGGTGGGGAATGTCATCGGGGGGACCGCGTTGGTCGCTGCGCTGAACTATGCGCAGGTCGCTGCCGGACAGCCGGCGACTGCTGACGAACCGACAGATGGACAGGAGGAGCCCTGACCGGCTAGTGTATTTACTCAGGCGCCGGAGCGGCAGGCCTGAACTGCCGAATCAGCCGTGAAATGGCTCGAGTGAGTGCGTCGAGGGAGGAGAGAGATGGCCGTAATGCGGAGGATCGGGGGGGCGATTGGCTGGACGGCAGTCGCGGTGGGCATAGGGCTGGCCGGTCGGAAACTAACTGCGCGCTCGCGTCGACCAGTGGATCTGACAGATCAGGTGGCGTTGATCACCGGGGGCTCGCGCGGTCTAGGGTTCCTGCTGGCCAGGGAGTTCGGCCGTGCCGGGTGCCGCGTGGCCATCTGTGCCAGAAATGACCTGGAGCTGCAACGAGCGAAGGAAGAACTGGAACGGTACGGGATCGAGGTGATGACCGTTCGGTGCGACGTGTCGGATCGGGACCAGGTCGAAGGGATGGTTCGGGAAGTCAGCAACCGTTGGGGGGGCGTAGACATCCTGGTGAACAACGCGGGTATAATCCAGGTGGGTCCCGTCCAGAGCATGACGATCGCCGACTTCGAGCAGGCAATGGGTGTAATGTACTGGGGCGTACTCCATCCGACCCTGGCGGTGCTGCCCCAGATGCGAGAGCGCAAGAACGGGCGGATCGTGAATATCACGTCGATCGGCGGCAAGGTGAGCATCCCGCACCTGCTGCCGTACAACAGTGCCAAGTTCGCGGCGGTGGGCCTCTCCGAGGGGCTCCGCGCCGAGCTGGCGAGGGATGGCATCACCGTTACGACCATCGTGCCGGGATTGATGCGTACCGGGTCTCACATCAACGCCTACTTCAAGGGGCGTCAGGAACGCGAGTACACCTGGTTCGCGCTGGGAGCGAGCCTTCCCGTGGTGTCCATGGACGCGGAGCGTGCGGCGCACCAGATCTTGGAGGCGGTGAGGCGCGGGGAAGCTGAGCGCGTGCTATCCGTGCCGTCGACCACCCTCTCGCTCTTCCACGGTGTCTTCCCTGGAACCACCTCCGATATCCTCGGGATAGTGAATCGCATACTGCCGCGAGTCAGTGCGGACGGAACGGGCATGTCGCGAGGTACTGAAGTGCAGGACCGTATGCATTCGACGGTTTTGACTGCGCTCACCGGCTGGGGCCTTTCGGCCGCGAGGAAGTTCCAGAAGTAGGTATCTGACATGGGGCCCTGGCCGTCCGAATTGCAGCGGCGCTGTTTTCGCTGTAACATATTATCTAACATTTCAGAATGATATGCAGCCGTGTGGGGGTACTCTTATGGCATTGAACGACGGTATCCAGGCGTCCCCGTCTCTCCCGCTTCCATCGCGACGGAGTTCCCCACTGGTGGACCGCGCCTACAACCAGATCCGCGAAGCAATCGCGAGTCTGGTGCTCCAACCGGGCCAACCGCTGACTGAGGCGTCCCTGGCCGAGTGGCTGGGGGTTGGGCGTACCCCCGTTCGGGAGGCTCTGCTCAGGCTTAAGGATGAGGGGTTGGTCGTATCGATTCCTCGCAAGAGCTACTTCGTCAGCATGATCTCGGCGAGCGAGGCCCAGGAGGTCTACGAGATGCTGGAGGGTCTGGAGGGCATGGCGGGCAAGCTAGCGGCCGAACGGGCAACGCCGGAGAACCTATCCCGCCTGGAAGCGGCGGTTGAGCAGATGGAGGAAGCCTTCGCCAGGGATGACCTTGACGCCTGGGCACTGGCGGACGATGCCGTGCACGAGATCATACTGGAAATGGCCATGAACAAGCAGATACAGCGCTCAGTCCAATCGCTCAAGGTGCGTATCAAACGAATGCAACTGTTCACAGTTCGGTTGAGACGAAACCTATCCGACTCCACCCGGCGGCACAGGGCTCAGCTGGAAGCTATCCGGTCAGGCAATGGCAACCTGGCGCGAGAGATACGGCAGGACCATTGGGTACACGCAGGCCGGGAGATGGTGGAGATTGCCCGCAGTCTAACGGGGCCCGAACGCACGTTGTAGAAGAACCGGCTGCATCCGCCGAGCCAAGAAGGACGACTCCACCGCGATTCGCCGGATTTCCGCAAAACTTCACCCGGAGAGTGTTGACATTCCCGTCGATATGATACATAGTATGCCTGCTGATATATCAACAGCCTCATTCTTAGCGGACCCGAGCGGGCATCGTTCAACCTCACTCGTAGGCGGAGGATCATAGATGGCCCAGCTACCAGGCAAGGACGAAGAACCTCACCAGCCGCTACCCCCGATAGCCTTGGCCATGGGGGACCCT
>JAJYKO010000763.1 GCA_021788565.1 Chloroflexota bacterium | reverse complement strand
GTGCGGCGTGTTGGGTTCTGGGTGCGGGGTTCTGGGTGCTGGGTGCTGGGTTCTGGCGGCTTCTCGATTCTTGCTTCTCGCTTCTTGCTGTTTGCCGTTTGCGTTTTGCTTACTGCCTCTGACCCCTTGCTGCTGGGGGCTAGCTTCGCGCTTCCATTTGCTGACGGCTGACGGCTGGCGCCTGACGGTTTTTTCGCGGCTTTCTTCCTGGCCTTCTCTTCCTCGTCCCAGGCAAGCACCAGTTGCTGGGGATCCGGATCCTGCATGCTGGGTGGAATTCGGAAGCCGGGCTTCCGAGCTTCGCCAGCTATCTTCACTACCACGATCAACCTCCTAGGAACCGCCGGGGGCCAACCCTATCCGCTGAGTAATGGCAGGCATGCGACGGGGTCGCTGCTGCACCGGGGGGTGCAGGCATCATATCAGAAGAGAGCCGGGACTCCAAACGAGTGTACCAGCATAGAACATTTGTTCCCATCGACAACGATATTATCGCGCGTGCGGCCAAAATCCGCAAGGGGAGCGCGGAACAGGTTGCGGCTCAAGATTTCGGGGGCTTGATTTGGCGCTCACCCAAGGCAGATGAGGGTATTGCTGGCGGGGAGCGCAGGAAGTAGGGGCGTCCTGCGAACGCCCGTCGTCCCCTCCTACCATGTTGGAGCCAGACCACCGATGGGCGTGTGCAAAACGCCCCTGCTTCCACCGCACAGCGGCCCGCCGGGACGCTCGCTCTCCGCGCCGTTTGCCCACCACCACAACTGTGTCCGGACCCTCGAAAGTGTTAGCCGCAACCCGGTCCAGCCACGCAAGGAAGACGTTGTGACAGGGGATGGGGAACTTGGAGTGCGGCGCATCAGCGCCACATTCCAAGTTCCTGGACGGTGCGCCTGTTGGGAACCGTTGGAGGCCGAATCCGAGCACAGGGAGCCAGTCTTGCGATATGATAGTAGCAGCACAACCACGTTATGGAGGATGGTGAGATGGAGCAGGCTTGGACCTATCGTCGGGGCGCATGGTCGACGATCACTTCTCCGGTCGCCTTCACCGACAGCGATGGCGAGCAGCTCGACGAGTTGGAGGGCTATAGCACCGACACCCTCTGGCTCGGCCTGGACGGGGGCTTCCAGGCGGAGGTATACACCCGCGTCAAGGATAACCACACCGCGCCGATGCCGCACCTGGTGATAGTTTACATGGGAGGCGACAATCGGGACTACATTTTCGTCGAGGACCTGCCCAGTCTTCTCCAGCTTCTCAACTCGCTGGCCCCCATCATCCAGTGCAGCAACGAGGATGTGATGGCAGAGGATGACGAAGATGACGACGACGAGTTTGGGGGCGACGGCGCTGAGGACGAGTACCACTAGCCAGTCCACAGTCGTTGAGGCTCACGTTGATGTGGCATCGGTAGAGTACAGCGGGGATCGTTGATAAACGATCCCTCGCTGTTGGGTACTGAGAGTAACCAGGAGGGTTTCTGTTGGTGCAGCCGACCCTGCTGTGGCCGCTGGTGGCTTACTTCATCGTCGTGGTCGGGCTGGTAGCCCTTATTCTTGTCCTCTCCTACGTCCTCGGGCAGCACCACAACCAGCCCGCAACGGGCGAGCCCTTCGAGTCTGGCATCAAAGCTGAGGGCTCCGCGCGGCTCCGCTTCGACATCAAGTACTACCTTGTTGCTATGTTCTTTGTGATCTTCGATCTGGAGTCCGCTTTCATTCTGGCCTGGGCCGTCGCCGCCCGTGAGAATGGTTGGAGCGGGTACATAGAGATCCTGGTATTCATCGGAGTCCTGGCGGTGGGACTCGCCTATCTGTGGCGGCTGGGCGCCCTGGACTGGGGCACCGGGCGGCGCAGAAGGATGAGGGCCACAGGACCTGGTGCAAGGGATGTGATGAGCTATGCGACCGAACGAAGAAGATAACTCCCTGGAGGCGGCAGTTCGCCGCGGCGTCCTGCTTTCGAAGGTCGAGGATCTGCTCGCGTGGGGACGCAAGAACTCCATGTGGCCGTTCAACTTCGGCCTCTCCTGCTGCTATGTGGAGACGGCGACCGCCCTTACGCCGAAGTGGGACCTCGCGCGCTTTGGGGCCGAGGTGCTCCGCTCATCTCCGCGCGAGGCCGACATCATGGTCGTCGCGGGCACGGTCTTCATGAAGATGGCGCCGGTCGTCCAGAGGCTGTGGGAGCAGATGATGGAGCCGCGCTGGGTCATTTCCATGGGCTCGTGCGCGAACTCGGGCGGCATGTTCGACATCTACAGTGTCGTGCAGGGGGTCGACAAGTTCCTTCCAGTCGACGTTTACGTGCAGGGCTGCCCGCCCCGCCCCGACACGCTTCTTGAAGGGGTTCTGCTTCTTCGGGACTTCGTGGGTCACGAGAAGCGGCCTCTTAGCTGGGTCCTCGGGCCACAGGGCGTCGTGAGGCCGGAGAAGCCGTCGATGCGCGATCAGAAGCGAGCCGAGCGGGTGCGAGCGACCTTCCTGCGCCCTCCCAGTGAGGTGTAGATGAGCGGCGACTTGACCGTAGCTCAAGAGCTGCAGGCCAGGTTCGCGGACCTGGGCTTCACGCTTCAGCGCACAGCCGACGGCATCCCTACACTGTGGGTTCCGGCCGACAGGGTGCGGGAAGTGGTGCGCTACCTGAAGGAAGAGGCATTGAACCCATACAGGGTTCTCCTCGACCTCACCGCGATCGACGAGCGGGTGCGGATCAATCGGCAGGGGCAGCCACAGGGCGACTTCACGGTCGTTTACCTGCTCTTCTCCTACGATCGCAATGAGTTCGTGCGCGTTAAAGTGGCTCTGACCGGGGACGCTCCCTCCATCCGAACCATCACCGACATCTGGGCTTCGGCAAACTGGTACGAGCGCGAGGTCTGGGACATGTTCGGGATCGTTTTCGAGGGACACCCAAACCTCAGGCGGATCCTTATGCCCTCCACCTGGGTCGGGCACCCTCTTCGCAAGGAGCATCCTGCTCGGGCCACCGAAATGGGGCCGTACGTCCTGACGCCCGCGAAGGAGGAGGAGGAGCAGGAGGCCCTGAGGATCCATCCCGAGGCCTGGGGGCTGCGACGGCGCGGCGAGGACGAGGATTTCATGTTTCTGAACCTCGGCCCGCAGCACCCGAGCACGCACGGTCCGTTCCGTGTCATTCTTCAGCTGGATGGCGAGGAGATCGTGGACGCCGTGCCGGACATCGGCTTTCACCACCGAGGCCAGGAGAAGATGGCCGAGCGGCAGAGCTGGCACACCTACCTGCCCTACACCGACCGGATCGACTATCTGAGCGGGGTGGTGAACGAGCTGCCGTATGTGCTGACCGTTGAGCGGCTGGCGGGGATCGAGGTTCCGGACCGCGTCAAGGTAATCCGGGTGATGATGACGGAGCTGTATCGCATCGCGAGCCACCTCGTATGGTACGGAACCTACGCCGCGGATGTTGGGCAGCTATCTCCGGTCTTCTACATGTTCTCGGATCGCGAGAAGATCTACAGCATCATCGAGGCGTTCTGCGGCGCCCGCATGCACCCCGTCTGGTTCCGGATTGGCGGGATAGCGCAGGATCTGCCCAATGGCTGGGAGGGCATGATCAGAGATTTTCTGAAGTACCTCACGCCCCGCCTGAGAGAATACGACAAGATGGTCATGGAGAATGGTATCTTCAAGGCCCGGACGGTGGGGGTCGGTCAGTGCACGCTGGACGAAGCCGTGGAGTGGGGAGCCACGGGGCCGAACCTGCGGGCCTGCGGGCTGGAATGGGACTTTC
>JAJYKO010000762.1 GCA_021788565.1 Chloroflexota bacterium | reverse complement strand
GCGGCTCCACCCGATTTGGGCAAAGCTGCCCCCTCTAGCGAGCCTGGTGGAGGCTCTCTCAAGATTCTTTAGGGTGAAGCGCACGTGATCGGCGGCTACCGCAGATCCACCACATGACCCAGAAGAATGGTTCCAGATAAGTAGATGAGGATAGAATATACCGTGAGCCGCGACACGAGGCCGACGGGAACGCGCTGAATGCCCAGGGCCGTCGCCACGAGCAGTGGCACCGTTATGTCGAGCGTGTAGCGAGGTCCGAACTCTACCCACCCCGTACCCATCAAGAGGAGGGCCGGAGTGAGGCCGGCCACACAGGACACCGCAAGGGCGAAGCCATGGGACCGCCACGACCGCACCATACCCCAGATGGCGAATGAGAAAATCGGACTCATCAGGAAGAGGCTGCCGCCCATCCACAAATCTGGGGCTGTACGATCGCCGAGGAACGCGGCGTAAGGGAAGGCAAGAAAATAGTAGTATAGGTTGGTCGGCAAATAGTGGACGTTGAACGCCCCGTAGCGCGCAAAGTCTGGCCTGAACAACTGTGACATGTTGTGATAGTCGAGCCCGACGTTCATGGGGTTGCCAAACCGAGCGTAGTTGTAGAGCAAGAACACGCCGAGAGCCGACAATGCAGGCAACACACCTGCCATCACGATCGCCGGCAACCCCTTTCGACTTGTGTTCCATTCCCTCCAGAAGATATACCACGCCACCCAGGTCACGGCGAAGATCGTAGGATTCCTGGTGAGAAATGCAAGTCCAGCCAGAAACCCGGCGGCCAGGGAGCCGCGCCATCCAGGAAACCGCAACGCCACCAAATAGGTGGCGGCTACTAGCGAAAACGCGACTACCTCGGCGAAAGTCCAAACGTTGGCATGGGCCGCTAGAGTAATGTGAACGGTTCCGAACGCAAAGAAAGCGGTTAGCCAGGCACGCCTGTCTTCGGAGAGAGCCACAACCCTCTTCGCGTCCAACTCCTTCAGCAGTAGCGACACCAGCGCTACATTGAGGCCGCCCACCGCGATGTTTAAAGGTGCGTCACTGACACCGATCCCCAAGAGCGCGACGAGGGGTAAAAACAGCACCGCAGGAAAAGGCGGCCAGTATAGATAAACCTGCCCATGATAGAAGACCAGGTCGCGAGTGTTCGCTGGCACCACACGCAGCGCCAGTTGACCGTGCAGGAATGCATCCGCCAGGTAGACAAAGTACGGGGCGGAGGATTGGGCCAGGTGCTGTGCGTCGAAGACCGCGGCCAGGAAGCCGTACACGAGCATAGCCGAAATGCCTGAGCCCACAGGCGAGCCCCAGATCCGCAACGCCAGCGGCTGTGGCCAGGAATTCATGAAGTGGCGTACCATTCTCGCCGAAGGGAAGGCTTGGGGCCGGGGCATCTCCACTATCGCTGCTCCAGGACGGACCGATGGTCGGGTGCTCTCTCGGCCATGAAAATCCACTGGTACGTGAACAATCCGGGGACGGCGCGTACCAATACGAGTTGGCCACGGTGCGCCATTCGCGCAGGGCGAAGCCAAGATGGACGCACAATGTCCGCCACCGGAGCCACACTGCTGCGACACTCAAGCAGCGTAAGGCCCGAGCGTGCCAGCAGTTCCTCCGCCGTCGACCGGGTAAAGAAGTGCAGGTGGGTTCGGTCCAGGGGACCCCGGTCCATGCGCGGGAAGCGGCCCAAGAGCAGGAGCAGCCTGACCGCCAGGTGGGCTATGTTCGGCACCGAGACAAGGACCACACCATCAGGGCCCAGGTGCTCCAGAAGCCGCTTCAGCACAGCTGCCGGCTCCACCAGGTGCTCCAGCACGTCCCCAAATACGATCGCCCGGTACTCCTCCTCCAGCCGAACCTCTTCTATCGTGGCTTGATACATCCTTCGGTAGTACGGTCTAGCCATACTTGCGTACTTTCCGACCGGCTCGACGGCATCGATCACTAGCCCGCTGCCCTGAAGTAGCCGGCCAAGGTAGCCCTCGGCAGCACCCACATCGAGCACAGGGCTCCGACCGGCCTTGACGGCCATGTCAGCGAGAATGCGATGGCTGCTCCCCGAGCCGGGATGAAGCTGGTACACGTGGCCATCTCCCCGAGGTGAGTGCGAAGCGAGTGGTAGCCTGCAGGCAGTTCCAGGCGTATGGTACACCATTCACGTGGCAGATTTCGTCCCCATAGTAGGTGGGGATGGGGACTTCCAGTATCCTTCTATCCCTCCGCAGCATCTCCAGGATGATCTGTGTGTCGAAGTGCCACGTGTCCGATAGCGAATCGAGGGGCAACTCCTTCAGAGCCGCCACGTTGTAGGCCCTGTACCCGGAGTGGAACTCTGTGAAGCTGGTGCCAAGGAGCCAGTTCTGGCTACGGGATAGGATAACGTTGCCCAGGAACTTGTAGAGGGGCATCCTCCCCTTCCTGGCCGCTCCAGGTACCATCATCCTGGACCCCATCACCAGGTCCGCCCTGCCCTCTTCCAACGGAGTCAGCAGCCTCTGCATCACCTCGGGGGCGTACTGGCCGTCCCCGTGCAAGAGAACGACGATGTCCAGGCCCCGCTCCATGGCATATCGGTAACCCCGCTTCTGGTTGCCTCCGTAACGAAGGTTCACAGGATTGCGAATCACAGAGAGCTTCTCGAGGCCGGAGTTCCTCCGATACGACTGACCAACAGCAAAGGTGTCGTCGAGACTGGCGTCGTCGAAGACAAATACCTCCTCGACCTTCGACATGATGGTCTCGGGGATCCGGTCCAGGACGGACCTCAAGGTCGTTTCGGCATTGTACGCGACGACGAGAATACCAATTCGTTTCACGGCAAGTCCCTCCTCCGAAACGTTGAGGACGTAGGCGCCACAGTCACCGGCAGCCCCGGGGTGAGGCTTAGGCCGACAGCAATCCGACAACGCGGCTGCCTTCTCGGTGAGTTGAACCACACGATAAGACGACCGCAAGGTACCAGAGGTATTCGAGGGGGGACAATGGGAATATGGTCCTATGTCGTTGAGGACTCGTTGGCACAGTGGACCAGGAAGGGCTTCAGTACCTGCACGAGAGGTACTGCTCGGCGTGCAACACCGCACGTCCTGAAGATGTCGCCGTGGTGCGACACCGGACGATCAGCACCGCCATAGCCGCCAGGAAGAGAGGCACCATCAGCCACGAGTAGACCTTGAACGGCCAGATCGCCAGGGCCATCACATAGCCCGCAATCAGCAGCCAGTTCCACACCCGGTGAAGAGGCACGCCCTGCGCCGACTTCGAAAACGTCAGAGCCAGAGGACCGAGGAGCAACACCATACCGTGAAAGTTGCTGTGCGGGCTAATCACAATCGTGGCTATGGTCGCAGCGAGAAACTGCCAGCTGAACCGAGGTGACTCCGGTTGCCAGGGACCTCGCCAGACCAGGAGCGACACTCCTGCAGTCAGGGCGTCCAGGATCAACATCGCGATCGACCCGAAGTCACCCGGAATACCGGGCCAAACGTCCATCAACAGAGCCCGCCAGTTCACCATCGACTGAGGGAATATGAACGAGTCGGGCGGCGGATAGAAGGCCCCGATTTCTCGCGTCACGCTTATGTACCGCAGTGCACCGTCAATCCCAACGACCGCCAGCGACACACCGACGAGCACTGCTCCGGAGACGACCATGCCCCCGAGTTCCGACCATCTACGCTTCGAGAGGAATATCACAGGGAATAGAACCGCGTACTGGGGCTTCAGCCACAGCAAGCCGAGCCAGAGTCCGCCCTGGAACGGACGCTGGGA
>JAJYKO010000761.1 GCA_021788565.1 Chloroflexota bacterium | reverse complement strand
TGAAGCTGGACGATGCCCCGAACATCCACGTGCAGCACCACACCATGTTGCTGGCGGACCTGGTGGAAAGCGGAGCGATCCAGTTCACGGGACGGATGGAGAAGCGGGTTGCGTATCACGACCCCTGCTATCTGGGGCGGCACAACGGCGTCTACGATGCCCCGCGACGGGTGCTACGGGCCATACCGGGGGTGGAGCTAGTTGAACTTCCGAGGGCAAGGCGTGACAGCTTCTGCTGCGGCGGGGGCGGCGGACGGATGTGGCTGGAGTCGGACACGGAGCACCGGATATCGGAGTTGCGTGCTCGGGACGCCGCAGTGGTGAAGGCAGACGTGCTGGTGACGGCGTGCCCCTACTGCATGAGCAACCTGACCGATGGAATAAAGGTGGCGGGTTTCGGCGACGATATACAGGTGAAGGACGTGGTGGAACTGGTCGCGGAAGTGATGTAGTTGGGAGGAGCGGATGGAGATAGTGGTTCTGGTGAAGCGGGTTCCGGACACGGCGGAAGCGGAGATTGCCATCGACCGGACCGGCAAGGGTATCAAAACCGACGACCTGGCTTTCGATATCGACGAGTGGGACAACTTCGCTATGGAGGAGGCGGTCCTTCTCAAGGAGGAGCAGGGCGGAAGCGTCACGGCCGTGACGCTCGGTCCCGAGGATTCCGATGAGGTGCTGCGCCACTGCATCGCGCTGGGGGCCGACAACGCCATCCGAATCGACGATCCCGCCCTGGCCGGCGGCGACGCCCGCACGACTTCGGTGGCACTGGCGGCGGCCCTCAAGAAGCTGACCTTCGACCTGGTGCTCGCAGGCATGATGGCGAGCGACGACGGGGATGGACAGATGGGCGGGAACGTTGCCCAACTGCTCGGGATACCCCACGCGACCCAGGCAGTTGGGCTGGAGGTTGGAAACGGTGTCGCCCGAGTGCGCCGAGAACTGGAAGGCGGCCTGGAAGAGAGGGTAGATCTGACCCTTCCGGCGCTCGTAACCGTTCAGACTGGGATCAACGACCCCCGCTACGTACCGATAGCCGGCATCAGGCGCGCGGCTCGGAAGGAGATTACGGTGCTGAGCCTCGACGACCTGGGGCTTTCGGCCGATCAGGTTGGAGCAGCGGGAGCCAGAGTCGAGCTGGAGGAGGTCTTCCTGCCGGAGGCGAGCGAGAAAGGCGAGATGCTGGAAGGCTCGACCGACGCGGTGGTAGACCAACTGGCGGGCATCTTCGGCGGCAAGGGGTGGCTGCGATGACGGATGAGATTCTCGTACTGGTCGAGCACCGCAAGGGAGAGATCCGAGACATCACCTTCGAGATGCTGGGCAAGGGTCGCGACCTGGCCGAGAGTGGCGGATGGAGGCTGACCGCTTTGCTCCTGGGCCATGGCGTGTCGGCGATGGTCGGACCTCTGGCCGCGAGGGCGGACCTGGTGGAAGCGATCGAGGACCCGGGGCTGGAAATCTTCAACTCCGACGCTTACCAGTCGGTGCTGGCGGACGTGATCCGTGACCGAAAGCCGGCCGTGGTGCTGATCGGGCACACCTCCTACGGCCTGGACCTGGCCCCGGGCCTCGCAACTGAGCTGGATCTGCCGCTGATTACCGACGTGACGGACGTGAGCCTGGAGAACGGCTCGGTGGTGGCGGTGAGGCCGGTATACGGCGGCAAGGCCAAGGCGAGGGTGCGATCTCGGGAATCTCAGACCATCGTGACCGTCCAGTCGGGTGCTTTCGAGTCTGCGTCTGAGTCCGGGAAGGCCGGCGAAGTCGTCCGCGGCGAGGCGCACCTGGGACCCGAGTCGCACCGGAAGCGGTTCGTGGAATTCGTGGAGGCCCCGGTCGCCGATGTTGACATAACCCAGAGTGACGTCGTCGTGTCGGTTGGGCGTGGCATCGGCGACCCGGACAACATTCCGATGGTCGAGGAACTCGCCAGGGCGATGGGTGGGGTGCTCGCTTGTTCTCGGCCGGTCGTGGACAAGAAGTGGCTACCGAAGCCGAGGCAGGTTGGTATATCGGGCAAGACGATTGCTCCGAAGCTGTACCTGGCGGTGGGGATCAGCGGCGCCTTCCAGCATCTGGCGGGGATCAAGCGGGCAGGGATGGTGGTCGCCATCAACAAGGACCCCAACGCCCCGATCTTCAGGGTGGCTGACTACGGCGTGGTCGGGGACCTGTTCGCGGTGGTACCGAAGCTTACGGAACGCATCACCAGTATGAAAAGCCGGTAGCCAATAGCAATTAGCAATTAGCTATTAGCCATTAGCTGTTGGGAATTAGGCAGTAGCGGTAAGGCAATAGGCGGCGGCAAAAAGCCTAATCGCTAATTACTAATTGCTAATCGCTCGACAGGAGAGTGCGATGGATTTCGAGCTTAATAGGGAACAGAAGGCGATACAGAAGGCGGCGTGGGAGTTCGCGCAGGGTGAATTCGACAGGGAGTATGCGCTCGAGTGCGACCGCAACCACCGTTTTCCCGCGGAAGCTTACAAGAAAGCGTGCGAGCTTGGTCTCATAGGGGTCCACTTTCCGGAGGAGTACGGCGGCCAGGGATACGGCGTGCTGGAGAACGTGCTGGTGGTGGAAGCGCTCTGTCGGAAGGATCCCGGTCTAGGAATCGCCATCAACCTGC
Organism: Chloroflexota bacterium; assembly: GCA_021788565.1. The sequence continues at coordinate 1,142 of JAJYKO010000761.1, read as the reverse complement.
GCTCCTTTGGCTCCGAGATCATCCTGCGCTTCGCGACTGAGGAACAGAAACAGAGGATCCTACCGGGGGTGACCACTGGGAAAACCGTGACTGCCGCTGCCTTCACAGAGCCGGATCACGGCAGCGACATCGCGGATATGGACACCACGGCGGTCAAGGAGGGCGACCACTGGGTCGTCAACGGGGTCAAGACCTTCATCACCAACGGTCTGGATGCCCAGTACATGACGGTGCTGGCCAAGACGGACCCGAACGCGAGGCCCAGCTACCGGGGCCTGAGCATGATCCTGGTCGATACCAGCAGCGACGGGTTCGGGGCGACGGACCTGGGCGACAAGATGGGCCAGAAGATGATGGCCACTACCGAGGTGACCTTGAAGGACGTGCGAGTCCCGCTGGGAGAGGTGGTGGGCCGGGAGAACCGCGGTTTCTATCAGACGTTGGAGTTCTTCGACGAGTCACGGATCGGGATCGCCGCCCAGTCGCTTGGCGGGGCGCAAGCGGCCTTCGATCGCGCCCTGACCCACGTGAAGCAGCGGCGCCAATTCGGAAGGAGGTTGGCGGACTTCCAGGCCACGCAGCACAAGATCGCGGACATGGCGACGAAGATCGAGACCGCGCGCATTCTCACCTACAAGGCCGCCTGGACCTGCGACCACAAGGGAGCGAATCCGTCCCTCACCTCCATGGCGAAGTACTACGCAGCCCGAGTCGCGACGGAGGTTGCCGAAGAGGCAGTTCAGCTTCTGGGGGGGTACGGCTACTTCGTGGACAACGAGGTGGAGCGGATTTACCGGGACATTCGGGTTACGGAGATCTACGAGGGTACAAAGGAGATCCAGAAGAACACCATCGCGGGGTACCTACTTGGGAAGGAGTGACGGGGAGACGGAGTAACGGGGTGAGTGGGGGACGGGGAGATAGGTACGACCCTCACCCTAACCCTCTCCCAGGGGGAGAGGGAACAGAACGCCTCTCCCTCTGGGAGACTTGACGGTAGCGAGCGTGCCGTCAAGGCCCGGAGGGCGGGTGAGGGATAGCGCGATATGGAGATGCCGAACGTGGACGACATAGTGATCGTGGGGGCGGCACGCACTCCCATCGGCCGGTTCCTGGGATCGTTGTCGAAAACAGCGGCCCCG
>JAJYKO010000016.1 GCA_021788565.1 Chloroflexota bacterium | reverse complement strand
GTTGGATCTGCGAGTCGAGGAGCAAATCGACGATCTTTGGGCCGATGAACAGGCGGTTAAGCTCGCCGAGTTCCACGAAATGGTTGCCAGGGAGGCGAGAACCCTCATTCGTCGCGCCCTGGCCCACGATATGTCACTGAAGCCCCTGGACGCTATCCACTTGGCGACGGCAGAACGTCTGCGGGTCGCCGAATTCCATACCTACGATCAGCGCCTCTTCGGATATGCAGGAATCGTTGGATTCAGCATTGGCGAGCCAGCGATTTCTCAACCAAAGCTGTTTGAAGAGCCCTAAGGAGCTTTCCGAACAGGAGGTTGAGTCGATGCCGAAGATCGTCGCCAAGGCGGTCGAGGAGTACCGCCGAGTTCGATTCCTGCAGGAGACCAGCGCGGCCTACGCCGCCTCGCGGGCGAGCCGGATGAGCGGTCCAAGCGTTATGCTCGGCTTTACCGGGAGAGGCTGGCCTAGTGCCCTGTTACTCGTGATCTGATGCCTTGGAGCCTGGGTTGTCCCCGTGACGCTGCGCTCGCTCGCGTCACGCAGGCGGCTCCCCAACCGACAGCCGGCGTTAGAGACAACGCCGGCTCCAATATCCTATACCCAGCCGGGTGTCCAAGGCACGTTCACAGCCTTGGAGGGGATGGGGCAGACATGGGACTCAATCTGGCGCAGAAGATCATTCGCGATCACCTCGTCGAGGGCGAGTTGAAGCCGGGCGAGGAGATTGCACTGCGGATCGACCAGACCCTCGTTCACGACGCCCTGGGCACGATGGCCTTCCTCCAGTTCGAGGCCATGAACATCCCCCGAGTCAGGACCGAGCTCTCCCTCTGCTACGTGGACCACAGCCTGTTGCAGGTGGGGTACGAGAACAGCGACGACCATCTCTTCCTGCAGAGCTTCGCGTCCAAGTACGGAATCCTCTTCTCCCGCCCGGGCAACGGGATCTGTCACCAGGTCCACCTGGAGCGGTTCGGCGAACCCGGCGCGACCCTGCTGGGAAGCGACAGCCACACTCCCACCTGCGGGGCCCTGGGGATGCTCGCCATCGGGGCCGGCGGGCTGGACGTGGCCGTGGCCATGGGCGGCGGACCTTACTACCTGCAGATGCCCAGGGTGGTGCAGGTAGTTCTGACAGGGAAGCTGTCTCCATGGGTGACAAGCAAAGACGTGATCCTGGAACTGCTCCGCCGACTGGGCATGAAGGGCGGCGCGGGCCGAATCTTCGAGTTCGCTGGCGATGGAGCCGCATCCATGACGGTTCCCCAGCGGGCGACCATCTGCAATATGGGAACGGAACTGGGCGCGACAACAAGCCTCTTCCCCAGCGACGAGTCGGTCCGTGCATTCCTCAAGGCCCAGGGCCGCGAAGAGGTCTGGCGGCTATTGGCGGCTGACTCCGACGCCGGCTACGACGAGACGATCGAGCTCGATCTGGGCTCCCTGGAGCCGCTGATCGCCTGCCCCAGCAGTCCCGACAGAGTGGTCCCTTTGGGAGAGTTAGAGGGTACTCGGATCCACCAGGTGTGCGTCGGCTCCTGTACCAACTCCTCCTACGTGGACCTGATGACCGTCGCGGCCATCTTGAAGGGAAAGACGGTTCATCCCGGCGTCAGCTTCACCGTGACGCCGGGCTCTCGGCAGGCGCTCCGCATGATCTCCGAGTCGGGTGCGTTGACGGACCTAATCGCCTCCGGCGCCCGCATCCTGGAGTGCAGCTGCGGGCCCTGCAACGGCACCGGCCAGGCCCCCGCGACCGGCGCTGTCTCTGCCCGTAGCTTCAACCGCAACTTCCCGGGCCGCTCCGGCACAAATCCCGACCAGGTCTACCTCTGCAGTCCGGAGGCGGCGGCAACCATAGCCATCACCGGTCACATCACCGACCCTCGGAGGCTGGGAGAGGCGCCACAGATCGATCCGCCCAGGCAGTTCGCGGTCGACGACGGCATGATCCTGCGTCCGGCCGATGATCCGAACAGTGTGGAGGTTCGACGGGGACCCAACATCAAGCCACTGTTCCGAGCCAGCGCCCCACCTGAGAGTCTGCGGGCCCCGGTGCTGCTGAAAACAGGCGACAACGTGAGCACCGACGACATCATTCCCGCCGGGGCGAAGCTGGGACCGCTGCGCTCCAATGTGCCGGCCTCGGCAGAATACGTCTTCGAACGGATCGATAGCAGCTTCCCGGTGAGAGCCAAGGAAGCTGGGGAGGGGATCGTCGTGGGTGGCTGGAACTACGGCCAGGGCTCCAGCCGAGAGCACGCTGCCCTGCTCCCCGCCTATCTCGGCGTGAAGGTAGTGCTGGCCAGGTCCTTCGCTCGCATCCATCACTCCAACCTGATCAACGTGGCCATCCTGCCGCTGACTTTCGCCGATGAGGCCGGCTACGACCGAATCGAGCAGGGGGACCTGCTGGAGTTGACCGACATTCGGTCGCAGCTATCCCGGGGAAGCGACCTGGTTATCCGAAACCTTACCATGGGTGTAGATATCGCTGTGAAGCATGCCCTGACCGCCCGGCAGCTTCAGGTCTACCTGGCCGGAGGGCTGTTGAACTACTTCGGAGTCAGTTCGTAGTCGAAGAATGTGGAGGAAACCGGATGAATAGCCCTCGCGTGCTGGTCACGAGCCGTTTCCTCGATCCCGGCTCGGAGATCGATAACTATCTACGAAGGTCGGGCCTGGAGCCGGTGTTCAAGCAATGCCACACCGAGGAGGAGATGATCGCCGCCATCCAGGGGATGGATGCCATCATCTGCAGCAGCGATCCCCTTTCAGCCCGAGTGATCGAGTCCGCGAACAGGTTGAAGGTGATAGCCCGCACCGGCGTATTCCGGTCTGCACCCTGCCTGGGGCTAACCGTCACGCGGTGGCTGAGTTTACTTTCGCCCTGATGCTCGCGTGCGGCCGAAAGCTGCTGCAGAACCTGTCCGTGGTCGAGAACGGCGGATGGAAGTCTATCGACGGTGTGGAGCTCGCCGGGAAGACCCTGGGAATAGTGGGGCTCGGGACCATCGGGAAAGAGGTCGCGCAGCGGGCACGTGCCTTCGAGATGAGGCTTCTGGCCTACGATTTGGTGCGCGACGAGCAGTTCGCCGAAGCAAACGGTGTGACCTACGTGTCTCTAGAGGATCTTCTTCGGCAGAGCGACTTTGTCACCCTGCACTGCCTCCTGGACAAGAGCACTCATCACCTCATCGACGCCGAGAGGCTGTCGCTGATGAAGCCCACGGCCATCCTGATCAACGCTGCCAGGGGCGGCGTGGTGGATAGTGAGGCGCTATATCGAGCCTTGAATGAAAATCGAATCGCCGCGGCGGGCCTGGACGTTCACGAGCAGGAACCGCTTGGAGACAGCCCGCTTCGGGGCCTGCCCAACGTTCTCCTCACGCCGCATGCGGCGGCCGCGACGGTAGAGTACCGCAACCGGGCGCCGTTCCTGGCGGCCGACGCGGTGATTCAGGCATTGAGGGGGGAGCGCCCGGCGCACCCCGTCAACCCGGAGGTCTTCAAGGAGTAGGCTCTCACTGCGTGGGACGAGTGTCGGGCTCCCGGACGGTGGGTGTCAGCCTTGCGTATTCCCATGGCGTGTGGCCATAGAAAAGAGTCTCAGCGGAGGCCGATCCGCCTCAGGATGTGGACCTGGACGGCGAATACGCGCGTCCGACCCCGGTGCACTTTCGGCTTGGCCGCAATGCCCTGCGCGTCCTGGTGCCTAACGACGGCTTGCCCTCATAGCGTGAGGTGACGCCCCCGCCCGTTCGGCACGGTTTGCGCGTGCCGGGACCCGTACAAGGGGCACTCGCCCTCTGATATAATCGCGGTGCATTATGAAGCTGAAGTTGCTATCCCAAGGAGAAAACCGATGAAGGTCGTGCTGACAGGGGAAGTTAAGGGGCTGGGGCAGGCCGGCCAGATCAAGGAAGTGGCCGACGGCTACGCTCGCAACTACCTGCTGCCCAAAGGATTGGCCACGATAGCCACGCCCGGCGCTATCAAGGAGGTGGAGCAGCGCCAGTCCGCCGAGAAGAAGCGTCAGGACAAACTGGATGATGAGATGCGCTCCGTCGGCAAGAAACTGGACGGCACCAACATCACCGTGCGTGCCAAAGTTGGTGAAGGCGGCAAGCTCTACGGCTCCATCACCTCTCAGGACGTAGCAGACGCCCTCGAAAGCCAGGCCAGCCAAACCGTCGACAAGCGCAGGATCGAGATCGAGGAACCGATCCGCCACGTGGGCAGTTACAAGATCCCGATCAAGCTCTCCAAGAACGTGACCGCAAACGTCAACCTCACCGTAGAAGGCGAAGAAGGCGAGTAGCGGGGATAGGGGTCGGGGATCGGGGATCAGGGGACGTAAAGGTAAAGCTCGTCCCCTATTCCTGGCCCCTGGCCTGTGACCCCCGACCCCCAAGATGGCACTAGACAGCGTCGACACCCAGCAACCTATCGATCACCTGCCACCGCAGAACCCGGAGGCCGAGGAGGCCGTGCTTGGTTCCCTCCTCATGGACCCCGAGGCAGTGGGGAAGGTAGCGCCTTACCTTCGCCAGGAGGATTTCTACCGCGAGCGAAACGGTGCTATCTATGGGGCAATGCTGGCTGTCTACGAGCGACACGAGCCGGTCGACTTCCTAACGGTCAGCGACGAACTCAAGCGATCAGGCATCTACGACGAGGTCGGGGGACTGGTCTACCTTTCCCACCTGGTGGGCGTGGTCCCAACGGCCGTCCACGTCGAGCACTACGCCCATATCGTGGAGCGCACGGCCGTCAAGCGCCGGCTGATCGGCGCCGCTGGCAAGATCGCGGGTGTCGCCTACGACGACTCGCTGGACCTGGACACGACGCTCGAGAAAGCTGAGCAGATCCTCTTCGGGGTCTCCCAGCGGCGGATTTCCAAGGATTTCGAGCACATCGGCGACATCCTGGGCGACTACCTGGAGCAGATGGAAGAGCGGGCCGCCCAGGGGGAAGACAGCCGCGGCATCCCCTCCGGATTCATCGAACTGGACAAGATGACCGGCGGCCTGCAACGCTCCGATCTGATCATCCTGGCGGCCAGACCCAGCATGGGCAAGAGCTCCTGGGCACTGAACATCGTGCAGAACGCCGCCCTGCGGCACAACGCTACCTGCGCCATCTTCAGCCTGGAGATGTCGAAGCAGCAACTGGCCCACAGGCTCCTCTGCGCGGAGTCCGGCGTGGACGCCACAAAGCTGCGGCTGGGAATGATCAACGAATCCGAGACCCGCAAGCTCCACCACGCCCTGGCGCTCCTCTCCGAGGCGCCCATCTACATCGATGACACCCCCTCCATCAACCTGTCGGAGGTGCGCTCCAAGGCCAGGCGGCTGGCGGCGGAGAAGGGGATAGACATCGTGGTGGTGGATTATCTCCAGTTGATCACCACCAGCCGCTTCGGCGACAACCGAGTCCAGGAGATATCCGAAATCTCTCGCTCCCTGAAGGCCCTTGCCAGGGAGCTGAATGCGCCGGTGGTAGCCCTTTCCCAGCTCTCCCGAGCTGTTGAGTCCCGTACTCCCCACGTCCCGATGCTGTCCGACCTTCGAGAGAGCGGCAGTATCGAGCAGGACGCCGACGTCGTCCTCTTCATCTATAGGGAGGACATGTACAACCGCGAGACTGAGAAGAAGGGGATCGCGGACATCCTGGTGGCCAAGCACCGCAACGGCCCCACCGGGCAGTTCTCGCTGCTGTTCCTGGAGCGTACAACCCGCTTCGTGGACCTGGAGGCGTATCGTGATGAGTGACGAGGTCAGGGGTCAGGGATCAGGGGGCAGGGGCGACGGAGGCGAAGCAGTTTCCCGGATACCCGACTCCCGACCCCCGACCCCCCGGAAGAGGTTCCCCGGCTTTCCGGACCGGATGCGGTATACGCCTGTTCCCAACGTGTTCTTCAGCGCCGTGCTGTCCGACGTGGACGACCTGACAGAACTCAAGGTGACCCTTCACCTGTTCCGGCTCATCTACGAGAAGCGTGGCTTCCCGCGACTGGTGCAGTTGAGCGAGCTGTATAAGGATCGAGCCCTGTTGCTGGCGCTGCGGGCCTCCAACACCGGGTCTCCCGAGCAGTCGCTGGTCGCGGGGCTAAGCCGTGCATGCGAGCGGGGAACTTTCGTCTCCGCGCCACTCCTCGTCGGCGAAGCCGAGGATCGTTGCTACCTGCTGAACACTGCACTTAACCGAAATCTGATAGAGCGTGCCGAGCGCGGTGAGCTCTCTCTAGCCGAGGGTGCGGTCCCGCGACCGGGCTGGGTCGCGGTGCCTGAGCAGCGCCCCAGTATCTACGACCTTTACGAGCAGAACGTGGGTCTGATCACACCACTGATCGCCGAGGAGCTGCAACAGGCCGAGCAAGCCTATCCCGCTGACTGGATATATGAGGCCTTCCGGGAGGCGATCAGCTACAACAAGCGGAACTGGCGCTATGTGCGCCGAATACTGGAAAACTGGGCCACTGAGGGGAGAGGGGAGGATGGAACGGCTAGGCGACGTACTAAGGGATCTGGGTCCCCTTCGAAATACCTCGGAGGGAAGTACGCCCACCTCCTCAACCGATAGCGGCGAGCCCGAGGAGACCGTATGCCCCATCTGCAAGGGGGCGGGCTTCTTGCGGGTGGATCTGCCCCCGGGCCATCCGGACTTCGGCAAGCTCGTACTGTGTCGCTGCCGAACCGATAGTCTGACTCGAGAGCGAAAGGACAAGCTGGAGCGCCTCAGCAACCTGGGCCCCCTGGTGCGCCTCACCTTCGACAGTCTGTTGAACCAGGGCCGAAGCTCCGACCCTCAGGCCCGCGAGCGGTTCCACAAAGCGTACAACATCTGCCGCGACTACGCCCGCTCTCCGGAGGGGTGGCTCGTGCTGCTCGGCCCCAGCGGTTGCGGCAAGACCCACCTGTCCGCGGCCATCGCCAACGAGCGAATCGCTGCCGGGCAGCAGGTGCTCTTCGTAGTGGTGCCGGACCTCCTGGATCACCTCCGCTCTTCGTTCAGTCCCTCCAGCGAGGTTCCCTACGACGAACTGTTCGAGAATGTGAAGGCCGCTCCGCTACTGATCCTCGACGATCTGGGCACTCAGAGCGCGACACCGTGGGCCCAGGAGAAGCTTTACCAGATCTTCAACCACCGCTATAACGCAAGGTTCCCCACTGTGATCACCTCCAACCGATCCATCGCCGAGATCGAGGAGCGGCTTCGCTCGCGAATGACAGACCCGGCCCTGAGCGTGGTGTGTGTGGTCGAAGAACGGCTCACGGCGGCCCAGGAATCGCTCAGCGCCGAACTGCCGGAACTTCTTAAGGGAATGACCTTCGAGGGATTCGACCGGCGAGGGCAGGCCGTGGACGAGAAGGCCATGGACAGCCTGGAGAAAGCATACAAGCTGTCCAGGGAGTTCGCGGAGGAGCCTCATCTCTGGTTGGTGCTCTTGGGGCCCACGGGCTGTGGCAAGACGCACCTGGCAGCGGCGGTAGCAAACCGGTTGATCGCGCGGGGCAAGCCGGTCTACTTCGTCGTAGTCCCGGACCTGCTGGATCATCTCCGCTCCGCCTATGGCCCGGACAGCAAGATTCCCTACGATGAGCTGTTCGAGACGATTCGGACCGCACCGCTACTGATCCTGGACGACCTGGGTGCCCACAGCAGCACTCCCTGGGCCGAGGAGAAGCTTTATCAGCTGATCAACCATCGCTACAACCATCGGCTGCCCACGGTGATCACAACCAACCTGGCACTGGACGAACTGGATGAGAGGCTGGCCTCGCGGCTGGCCGACCTGAAGGTTAGCACTCTCTGCCCCATCTCAGCGCCTTCCTACCGAGCCACCCCCCAGCGCAAAGCCCAGCCGACGACGTCCAAGGGACGCGGGAACGGGGAGACCGGGAGACGAGGGGAGAGGGCAAGGGGATAGTCCTTGCCCCGGCTCGCTGATTGATTGAAGGGTGCCTAGGTGCATGTTAAGATAACCCAGGGCGGGAAGTTGACTCAGTGCCGGGGGTAAACGGCTATGGAGGCTGTCTTAGTTCTGAATCAGAATTACGAGCCACTAAACGTGTGCAATTTCAGGCGCGCTCTGGGGCTGGTAGGTGCGGGAAAGGCCGAAGTTCTAGAGCACAGCGCCTTCAGCATCCGGACCCCCTCACGAGTCTTCCCCCGGCCCTCCGTCATCCGGCTGGTCTACCTCATCAAGCGGCCGCACCCCAAGGTGAAGCTCTCCCGAAAAGAGATCTTCCACAGGGACCACTACACCTGCCAGTACTGCGGGATCAAGACCAAGGATCTGACCATCGACCACGTGATTCCGCGCCACCGCGGGGGCAAGCACTCGTGGGAAAACCTGGTCAGCGCCTGCCGGGCCTGCAACCACCGGAAGGGTGGCAAGACCCTGGAAGAGAGCCGCATCAAGCTGCTGCACCAGCCGTACGAGCCCAAGAGCAACGGCTACTACATCCTCTACCAGCACCTTCAGAGCTACGAGGAATGGTCGAAGTTCGTCCCCGAGTGGGAACGCCTGGGATAAAGCTAATAGCCATTAGTAATTAGCTATTAGCTGTTGGCTGTACGCCATAAGCGGCTACTGAAGAAGCGAGCAGCGACAGAGCATCGGGTTGCTTCTCGCTTCTTTCCGCCCCTAATAGCTAACTGCTAATAGCTTAATAGCTAATAGCTATCAGCTACCTACGCTGGGCCCAGCAGTGCGTTTCGAAGCTCCATCTCGCGCTCCGGCTTGCAGAGGGCGATGATCTCGTCTCGCTCCTGAAGCGCGAGCTGCCCCGACGGGATCAGGAACTGGCCATCACGGATGACCGCCGCGATGGAAGAGTCAGCCGGTAGCCTCAAGTCAGAGATGCTCTTACCAACACCCGGCGCCTGCGCCAGGAGCACGGCCTCCACGATCTCCACCCCCATGTGTTGGATGGCCAGCAGATGCAGCAGGGCGCGCCGGGGCATCTCGTGCTCGATCATGGACATCATGATTGTGGTCGCGCTCACAGTAACATCGATTCCGAGAAGGCGGAATATGTCCTCGTTCTCGGGATTATTTATCCGGGCGATGGTCCTGGGCACGTGGAAATGGTTCTTGGCGACCTGGCAGGCGACAAGGTTGTCCTCATCGTCGCCGGTCACCGCGACCAGCACGTCGGATCGCGCGGCACCGGCCTCGGACAGGACCGCCAACTCGCAACCGTCGCCCAGCACCGCGACGTTCCCCAGCACCTCGATGATCCGATCCACTCGCTCCGGCTTTCTCTCGACCAGCAGAACCTCGTGCCCCTGCTCCAGCAACTCCCGCGTGAGGTAGTACCCAACTTTGCCGCCACCAACAACGACGATGTACATCTACCTGTTCCCCAGAATCATGTCGTGAAGTAGCTGGGCGCCTATCAGGGTTGGACAGTACGTCTTCACCCCCAACTTCTCGAAGATCTCCGCCCGGCCCACATCGTACATTCGAGCGATAACCGTAGGCACGTTGAACACCTTCTGCGCCACCTGCGCCGCCATGATATTGCGGTTGTCGCCCTCCGTCGTCGCGACGAACACGTCCGCCCTTTCTATTCCCCCACGTATCAGCACGTCCTCGTCGATCCCTGTGCCCAACACCGTGGTTCCCTTGAAGCTCTGAGGGAGCCGTCTGAAAGCCCTGGAATTGTAGTCGATCACGACCACCTCGTGGCCTTCGGCATCGAGCGTGGTAGCCAGCCGGCTGCCTACTCGTCCGCACCCCATCAAGACAACTCTCATCGCAGAGTTTACCTCCTGGACGCCAACCCTATTGTTCTGATTCTACCCACCAGAACGCCGGCATCAAAAAAAGAAAGGTTTAGGCCTGGGCCACGATCAGCCCGGTCCACCACGAACTACGGAATCGGCTCCCTGCATACGCAAACTCGACAGGGTGCGTTCTTCAAGACGTGGGACACCGTGCTGCCCATGTAAAACTGGTCGAACTTCTTCCTGTACCTCAGGCCGACGATCACCAGATCAACACCTCGCCTCTCAGCTTCCTCGACGATGGCGGTGCCTGCATCCCTGGCCTGCAGCACCTCCGTATCCATCTCTTGCTTCCAGCGACGCGCCACGTCTTCTGCATTCTGGAGAATCTCCTCGCCCTTCTCCACTTCCGCCGGCAGGTCCACTTCCAACGGCAATTCTCGCTTCACCTCGATCACGTAGACGGCATACAGCCTTCCGCGAGACCGCTTTGCCTGATAGCAGGCAAAATCCACCATCTCTTCGTCCAGCTCACCACCGCTGACCGTCACCAGTATCTTGCCGGGGGTCACTGCCAACATTCACCTCGCAACGGTCTCCGCGCCCAAAGTGAGGCGCGGAGCCGAAAAGTACCAACTTTTCTTCTAAGCGACCCGAGATTCTAGGCCTTCCCCAATTGAGTTGTCAAAGTTTCTTATGGCTAATTTCTAACAGCTAATGGCTCACTCGGCCAGGTGGAACGGGAAGCTGGCAACCACAACCCCAGGGCGATAGAGGAGCGCAGCCTTCAGCCGCAGCGCCGTTTGATTGTGAAGGATGTTCTCCCACCAGTGCTTGGGCACGAACTCGGGAAGCATCACCACCAGCCCATCGGCGGGATGGCTCTCCCGCAGTGCATCCACGTACGCCAGCAGCGGGGGCAGCAGCAGCCGGTAGGGCGACTCTATGATCACCAGCGGGACATCGCCGATCGCCTTCTGCCATTCCGCGCGCAACGCCTCCGCTTCGGCCGGGTCCGCGGAAACGTGGACAGCAACCACGTGATCGCCGATGTCCTGGGCAAAGGCCATCGCCTGTTGGGTGACCAGGTTAACGCTAGCAACGGGGACCAACACCATGGGGCGTGTTCCGGTTGACCTCACATCGCTGCGGAAGCTCAGCTGCTTGACGACGGACCGGTAGTGGCCGTTGATCGCCAGGAAGAGCCCCACCAGTACGGGGGCGACGACGATGACCATCCACGCCCCTTCGCCGAACTTGGTGATCCCTATGACGACCGTCGCGACCCCGGTCGTTACCGCGCCCACGCCGTTGATGGTAGCGCTCCTGATACGGTTCGCCTCGCGCCCTTTGAGCCAGTGCACGACCATGCCCGACTGGCTCAAGGTGAAGGCCGTGAACACGCCGATGGCGTAGAGGGGAAGTAGCTTATCTACGCTGCTTCCGAACAGCAGAAGCAGAACGATGGACGCGACGGCGAGGGCAGCAATGCCGGTGGAGAAGACCAGGCGATCGCCCCGCATGCCGAACCAGCGGGGAACGTAGCTATCGCGAGCCATGACTCTCAGTAGCCATGGAAAGCCCGTATAGCTGGTGTTGGCGGCCAGCAGCAGGATCAAGGCTGTGGCGAACTGAACCACGTAGTAGTACCAGCCCTCGCCCATTACCGTCCTGGTTAGGTCACTAAGTACGGTCTTGCTCTCGTCGACGGCAGGCACTATCCCAATCTGCACCACCAGGAAGGAGATACCCACGAACATCGTGGCCAGCAGGGCGGCCATCATCCCCAGGGTCAGCCGTGCGTTCCTGGGCTCGGGCGCGTGGAACGCGGGGACCGCGTTGGCTATCGCCTCGGTCCCGGTCATGGCCGAGCATCCCTTGGCAAAGGCTGAAAGGATGAGGAACCACGTCAGCGGCTGCGTCGCTGCGAGCGGTCCGGGATCCGCGGGGTGGTACGAAATGTTGCCAGTTGCCAGCCGATAGAGCCCGAAGGCGATCATGCCGAAGATGGAGAATACGAAGACGTAGGTCGGGACCATGAACACGCTTCCCGACTCCCGCACCCCCCTCAGGTTCATCACAGTGACAAGAACCACAGCGCCAACGGCCAGCGCTAGGTCCCAGCGCTGTAACACAGGGAAAGCGGAGACCAGAGCATCGACGCCGGCGGCGATCGAGACGGCAACCGTCAACACGTAGCCGATCAGCAGGGCAGCTCCGGCAACCAAGCCAGGAATCACCCCCAGATTCTCGTGGGCCACTATATAGGAGCCACCACCGGACGGATATGCCCTGATGGTCTGCTGATAGCTGGTTGCCACGATGACCAGCAGCAGGGCAATGGCGATGGAGATAGGCAGGGTGAGCGCCAGTGCGGCAACGCCCGCATACAGCAGGACCCGCATCGCCGCCTCGCCCCCGTAGGCCACCGAGGAAAGCGCGTCGGAGGAGAGAACCGCCAGTGCCTTCATCTTCGAGAGTCGTTCCTGCGACTCTCGGGAGGTAGGAAGCGGGGTGCCCAGAAGAACAAGCTTGATCTGGTGCCAGACCCACTCCCAGCCGTTACGCGGCTCCGTAGCGGAAGGCCGCGGGAGCAGGCTCCCATTGGCGGATCCCCAGAAGTAGCGGTGCCGCGAGATCCGCACAATGCGATCGCCGGGCTTGTGACCGGTGACCTCTTCGCGCCAGGCGAGATCTGGATGGAAGGAGCTGGATCGCTTTTCAGGCGTCTCGGCCGGGGCCGCCGAGCGTCGCCCATCGGTGGTCACCGAACGGCCTCCGCGCAGTCATAACCCGAACTGACACAACATTATACTACATCCGGGTTAAGACTACTCCGCGAGCTGATACGGGTAGCTGGTGACCATCACCCCCGGTCTGTAGAGCAGCGCGGCTTTCAAGCGAAGCGCCGTCTGGTTGTGGAGGATGTTCTCCCACCAGTGCTTCGGCACGAACTCCGGAAGCACCACAAGCAGATTGTCGTTGGGATGGGTGTCGCGGAGGGCGTCCACGTAGGCCAAGAGCGGGGGCAGCAGCAGCCTGTAGGGTGACTCGACGATTACCAGCGAAACGTTGTCCCCGACCACCTCGTGCCACTGGCTTCGGAGGGCTTCGGCCTCTTTCAGGTCCGACGTTACGTGGACGGCCACGACCCGGCTGCTCAGGTCCTGGGCAAAGGCCAGGGCCTGGCGAGTCACCAGGTTCAGATTGGGAATCGGCACCAGTACCAGGGGAGGCGCGCCCTTTGGCTTGACGATCACTTTGGTGCGCAGCTGTCTCGAAACCGACCAGTAGTGGCCATGAATCCACACGAATATCGAGATCAGAATGGGGGCAATGACGATGACGATCCAGGCACCCTCGGCAAACTTGGTAACGGCAATGATGAGGGTAACCATGGCGGTCACCACCGCGCCCAGGCCGTTGATGAACGCCTTGCGCTTGCGATTGGGCTCGTTGCCTTTCAACCAGTGCCGCACCATGCCGGATTGGCTGAGGGTGAAACTGGTGAACACGCCTATTGCGTACAGGTTCAGCAGGCTGTCCACGCGGCTGCTGAAGGCTACCAGCAGCAAAATGGAGAAAGCCGCCAGGGCGACAATACCCGTCGAGTAGACCAGCCGATCGCCCCTTAGACCGAACCAGCGCGGCACGTAGCGATCCCGGGCCATGACATACAGCAGGCGCGGGAAGCTGTTGAAGCTAGTGTTGGCGGCCAGCGAGAGAATCAGCATGGTGGAGAACTGCACAAGGTAGTAGTACCAGCCGTCTCCCACAATCAGATGGGTCACCTGGCTCAGCACCGTCTGACTCTCATTTGGAACCGGCACTATCCCTATGTGTGTCGTAAGGAAAGATATCCCCACAAACATGATGGCGAGGATGGCGGCCATCCAGCCCAGCGTGATCCTGGCGTTCGTGGGTTCAGGTTTCTTGAAGACCGGCACGACGTTGGCGATAGCCTCGGTGCCGGTCATAGCAGTGCAGCCGCGGGCAAAGGCGGAGAGTACCAGAAACAGGGTCAGCGACTGTGTTCCAGCAGTTGGGCCGGCAGGGCCGGGTGTGTACGGGATGCCGCCGGTGACAGCCCGGAACAAGCCAAGAGCGATCAACCCTAGAATAGAGATTATGAAGACGTAGGTTGGAACGGCGAAGATGCTGCCAGACTCCCGTACACCCCTAAGGTTCAGTATGGTGACCACCACCACCATCCCGACGGACATCTCCAACTCGTATGGGATCAGCGAGGGGAATGCCGACGCGAGAGCCAGGATGCCTGCGGCAATCGACACGGCCACCGTCAGGACGTAGTCCACCAAGAGTGCCGCCGCAGCGGTGAGCCCAGGTATCACCCCCAGATTCTCGTGGGCCACTATATAGGAGCCGCCACCACCTGGGTACGCCTCGATAGTCTGCTGATAGCTGGTTGCCACGATGATCAGCAGCAGGGCGATGGCAACGGAGATAGGCAGGGTAAGCGCCAGTGCGGCGACGCCCGCGTACAGGAGAGCCCGCATTGCGGCCTCAGTGCCGTATGCTACCGAAGAAAGCGCGTCCGAGGAGAGGACAGCTAGCGCTTTCATCTTGCTCAGCCGCTCTTCGCCCTCCCGTATCGTCGGAATCGGCTGACCGATGAGGAAGTGCTTGAACCTCCACCAGAGTCTTCCGAACCCCTGGTGTGGCACCGTCGCCTCCGGCTGCGGCTGCAGCACCGCCGGGCCGAGGCCGCGGAAGTAGCGGTGCCTGGCAATGCGCACCACCCTGTCGCCAGGCCGGGTACCCGTCACCTCCTCACGCCACACCAGATCCGGGTGAAAAGGAGCCGAGGACTTGTTATCTTCGTGATGTTGGGATGGCGAGGGGGACTTCTCGTCGGCAGTCACACTGTTGTCTCCACCAGAAAAATCAATCGCATTCGACCGGGTTAATTATGTACACTCAAACACTGTACATCGTGATCAGGTCACACATCAAGAGAAGAGACGGCTGCCGCCTCTTCTCACACTATTTCGGCATCAAACGGGCCAACAAGGCCAGAATCCCAGATTTCCATGCCGGGGTGCACGGCGTGATTCACCGCGGCGAACCTCGGAGAATGGCTGAGGGGGCGGCGTGAGGGGAGGTTTAGGCGACCGCGCGACTGAAGCGCACAGTGAAGGCACTTCCATCCAGATCCACTGCTGCTCGAAGGCCGTATCTCTCGGCAAGCTCGTTGCTCAACCCCCGCAGCAAGCTTGCTTCGCCCTGAGGGCCATCCAGCCTGCCGGTGACCATAATCGACATCATGCTCCGCGCCGATGCTCGCCGTAGCGTATCGCAGGCGGCGCGTACGGAGGCAGCCCAGTTGGAGAGCACCTCCAGCCGCTCCATGGTCAAGGGTTCGGTTTTCTCGCCGGAACGTTCCATCCCACATTACCTCAAGATTATTGTGGTCAGGAACGCTCAACGAGGTGTCAACAACGGCCTTCCTCACGCTCAACATTACATCAACAGTGCTAGCACCCCTCCGCGAGGAGGCGGTAGCCCACGCCGGGCTCGGTCGTCAGGTAGCGGGGGCGCTGCGGGTCCTCCTCCAGCTTCTTCCTCAGCCGCGCAACATACACGTGCAGGTAGTGCGCCTCGGAGCCGTACTCCGGCCCCCACACCTGCTGGAGCAGCATCCGGTCGGTGAGCACCTTGTTGGGGTGGGAGATGAACGCCTTGAGAAGCTGGTACTCCGTTGGCGAGAGATGTACCTCCCTGCCAGCCACCGTGACCCGCCGCAGCTCCAGGTCCACCTCTAGCTCCCCCGTTCGGAACTGGGCCGCCGCACCGCTGGAGGGACGCACGGCGTGGCGGAGCGCCACCCGGATGCGCGCCAGCAGCTCGTCCACGCCAAAGGGCTTGGACAGGTAATCGTCGGCCCCCAGGTCCAGGGCGGCCACCTTGTCGGACTCCGCACCCCGGACGGAGAGCACGACGATGGGAGTGCTGTCGCGGGAGCGCACGATCCGGATCACCTCCATGCCATCCATGTCGGGCAGCCCCAGATCCAGCAGTATCAGGTCGGGGTGAAGCCGCGAGCAGCTCTCCAGAGCCTCCGCGCCGCTCTCGGCCGTTTCCACCTGAAACCCGTGACGCGACAGGTTGGCCCGCACCGCCCTCAGTATGGCGGGCTCGTCGTCCACCACCAGGACCAGCGCCCCGGTCGGTCTATTCATCTCCCAACCCCCGACCGGCCTGCGCCTCATCCGGCTGAGTCACGGGCAGGGTGAAAGCAAAGAGAGCTCCCCCGCTGGGCCGGTTCTCGAACCAGATCCTCCCCCCGTGGGCCTCCACCAGCCCCCTGGCCACCGCCAGGCCCAGACCGGTGCCCTTCGGTCGTGATCGGTCGTCCCCGGGTCGGCTGAAGGGATCGAACAGCCGCGAGATCTGAGCTGGTGGGATACCAGGACCACCATCCGCTACTTCCACCCTGACCTCCGCTCCTTCCAGCCGCACGGAGGCGCGGATCTCGCTGTCCGCGGGGGCATACTTGGATGCGTTCTCGACCAGGTTGGAGAGCACTTGATCGATCTCCACGTAGTCCAGGAACACCGGCGGCAGCTCTTCCGGCACGTCGGTCACCACTCGATGGCGAGCCGTCAGGGGACTCAGCCTCCCCAGCACGTCGTCCACCAGGGCGCCGAAGTCGTACCAGCCTTTCTCCGGCCGCAGGTTCCCGGACTCTATCCGGGAGAGGTTCAGCAGGTTGGCCACGATCCTGTTCAGGCGCCGCGCCTCTTCATCTATGGCCTCCGCGAAGTCCTGTCGCTCCTGCTCCGTCCAGACCACGTCGCGCTGAAGGAGGCTGCCGGCGGAGGCGATTATGGAGGCGAGGGGGGTCCTCAGGTCGTGGGAGACCGCGTTCAGCAGGGCGCTCTTCAGGCCGTCCGCGCGCCGCAGGATCTCGGCCTCCGTGGCATCCCTGCGGAGACGCCTGCGCTCGATGGCGAGGCCAAGCTGGGCAGATACGGCCGAAAGGAGCCTGTCGTCGGCTGGGCCGAACCGCAGTCCGCCTGGCGTGGAGACCAGCAGTAGCATCCCCAACCTTCCGTCTCCAGCTTTGACCGGCACGGCATGGACGCGGCCGGCCAGAGAGGCACCGTGAGGGTTCGGAGAGAAGGGCGGCACCACCCTGATCCACCGCCCGGGAACCGCTCCGCGCTCCGCGCCGGGCGCCCGACCGCTGCCCAGGATCTCGCCCGGTCCGAGTGGTGCCGAGGTCACCTGGCGAATGGATTCGGGATCGCCGACCGATACCCTGACGGCAGCTCCAGCCGGGTCGGGCAGGTCGATGACCACAGCTGCCAGGTTCAGCGTACGCTTTAGGCCCTCGCCCACTGCGCTGAGAGCGGACTCCAGGTCCGGCTCTCCCATCAGCCTCACCACCTCGTAAAGGACCTCGGCCTCGAGTTCCCGCTGTTCGGCCTCCTTCGCCCGGAGCCTCTGAGCGGACGCGAGCTGGCTGACGATGATGGCGACCACCAGGAAGACAACCAGCGCCACCCACTCCTCCGGCCTGTCTACGGTGAAGCTGTGCAGAGGTTCCACGAAGAACCAGTTGAAGGCGAGAAAGGACGCTACGGAAAGGAGGATAGCGGGTCCCCTGCCGAAGGCGATGGCCGCGGCCAGCACCGCCAACAGGTACAGCACTGAGAGGTTCGGCGCGTGGAGGTAGCCCTGGAGAACCCCGACGAATGCCGTGACCAGGCCAGCCGCGACGGCCGCGACGAGGTACCCGACCCACGTTACCTGGCGAACGACGGATAAGGTGCTCAACCGAATCACCACAAGACGGAAAAAGGAGAGGTGGAGTGGTACTATCTATGAGCGATTCTAACACAATTGTTGGCAAGCGCTTGACCTTCTGGCAAACTGGACGCATGTGGCGCCCGACCGGCCGGTCAAGTGCAGGTCAGCGGTGGCCAATAGCTCAATTGTGATAGAATAGGAGTGAAATATATCGTTATTTGCAGCCCCGAAGAGCGTTCCCATGTGGCAAACTGTCGGGCACGACCACGCGATCCACTTGCTGCAGAACAGCATCGAGACAGGGCGAGTCTCTCACGCCTATCTTTTCTCGGGTTCCAGGCAAATCGGCAAGGCTACCCTTGCCAGGGATTTCGCCAAAGCGCTCAACTGCCTGGAACCCGATCGACCCTGCAGCCGCTGCCGCTCCTGCAAGAAGATAGAAGCCTCAATCCATCCCGATGTTCAGGTCATCGATCTGGAAGAAGGCTCCAAGAACATCAGCATCGACGCAGTGCGGAGGCTGCAGGAAGGCGTAGCGTTACGCCCTTTCGAGGGACAGACCAAGGTATACATTATCGAGGAGGCGGAGCGGCTCTCGGAGCCCGCCGCGAACTCGCTGCTCAAGACCCTGGAAGAGCCGCCGCCCTCGGTTGTGATGATACTGACCACGCTGGACGCCACTTCGCTGCTGCCTACAGTGGTGTCCCGCTGCCAGCAGCTGGAGTTGCGGCCAGTCCCGTCCGCCGCCGTGGAGGCGGCGCTGCGGGAGCGCCACGAGGTCGATCAAGAGCGAGCACGGTTGCTGGCGAGCCTGGCGAGAGGCCGAATGGGCTGGGCGGTACAGGTAGCGTCCAGCCGCAACGCCCTGGACAAGAGGTCAGAGCAGATGGAAAAGCTGCTGGCGCTGCCGGGAATGGGGCGCGTGGGAAGGTTCGCCTACGCGGCAGAGCTGGCGACTCTTTACGGGCGCGATCCAGAGGCAGCCAGAAGCACGCTGGAGATGTGGCAGTCCTGGTGGCGGGATCTTCTCCTCTCGAGGCTGGGAGTGACGAAGCTCGTGGTCAACGCGGACCTGAGGAGTCGCATGAACGCAGACGCAAGTGGCTACTCCGTCGAAGCGCTGGGCAGGATGGTGAAATCCATACAGCAGACGATCACCTTGCTTGGCCAGAACGTCAACCCCAGGCTGGCCCTGGAAGCATTGATGCTGAGCGTACCCAAGGGAGCAAACGGCAAGGTAGCCAGTAGGTAGCGAGATGACACGAATCGTCGGTGTGCGTTTCAAGAGAGCGGGCCGCATATATTA
>JAJYKO010000760.1 GCA_021788565.1 Chloroflexota bacterium | reverse complement strand
CTCATCCTCTCCATCTTCGTCGCTTTCCTGCTCTCCCGGTCGATCTCGAAGCCGATCGCGGCGATCACGAAGGCATCGGAGGAGATGGCAAGGGGCAACTACGCCCAAAACATCAAGGTCAACAGCAAGGATGAGGT
The DNA here is from genome assembly GCA_021788565.1 of Chloroflexota bacterium. Next base: position 3,657 of record JAJYKO010000760.1, on the reverse strand, counting down.
AGGCCGGCTGGCCTACGCATTCAACCACATGGCCAGAGAGGTGGACATCTCCCACCGCACGCTCCGTGACTTTCTCGCCAACGTTTCTCACGAACTGCGCACGCCCCTCACCTCCATCCAGGGTTTCTCCCAGGCCATAATCGATGGCACCGCCAAAACTTCCGAGGAGTACGGCGAGGCGGCGGAGATCATCAACGAGGAATCCGGACGTATGCGCCGCCTGGTGGAAGATCTTCTGTTGCTCTCCAAGATCGAGACCGGCCAGATGCCTATGGACTCCGCCCAGCTGGACCTCCGAGAGCTCCTGCGGGCTAGCGTAAAGCGGGTTTTGCCCCAGGCCCAGCAGGCCCAGGTAAACGTCTCCCTGGATGCCGCGAATTCGGCTCCCTTCGTCGGAGACGAGGGTCGCCTGGAACAGCTCTTCCGCAATCTGCTGGATAACGCGCTTAAACACACCCCGGAAGGCGGAGAAATCGCCGTAAGGCTGGTCACCTCCTATCCTCCCAGGATAGAGGGACCTGTCAAGAACGGAGCACAGGCCAAAGCCCCGAATTTCGTGGTAACCGTGCACAACACGGGATCTTACATACCCCCGGAGGATCAAGAGAGGATCTTCGAACGCTTCTATCAGGTCGACAAGTCGCGCGCTCGCAACGGAGAGGGAAGTGGCTTAGGTCTCGCCATCGCAAAGGAGATCGCCAATGCGCACGGCGCAACCATCGCTGCCGGCAGCAATCCCAACGACGGCACCACATTCACCGTCACTTTCCCTACTTCCAAGATTTAACATAGGTATAACAACACTTTAGTAACAGCAGTCTACACTTACATCCCGGAGATTCAGGCCAGTGACGGCCGCGTCTCTCTAGAGCATGCCTGGAGGTGAACATGAACGCACTCATCAAGAACTTCGTCATCGTGCTCGTCGCGATGATTGTAGGCGCGGCCACCGTTATAGGATACCTGCACGCACAGCCGGTGCCGGCCCTGGTACCGCAGGTCGCCAGCGCGGCTTCGGCGGCTTCCCCCGCGGCACAGTCCGCTTCAAGCGGGATGTCTATCCAAGATATCTACACGAGCGTAAGACCATCGGTGGTGAGCATCACCACCACCACCAACCTGACGACCAACCCCCACGGCAGGAACCCGTTCGGGACTCCCTTCGGACCGACTCCGGGCCCGCAGACCCCACAGACCCCTCGAGTTCCGCAGGAGCAGGGCACCGGCTCCGGCATCATCATCGACGCGGCCAATGGATACATCCTCACGAACAACCACGTGGTTCAGGGAGCCACGAAGCTGGACGTGACGCTGTCCGACGGCAGCACGGTATCCGGCAAAGTTCTCGGTACCGACCCGGGTAACGACCTGGCGGTTATTCAGATCACGCCACCCAGCGGCGTGACCTTGAAGGCCGCGACTCTGGGAGATTCGAGCACTCTGCAGGTTGGGCAACTCGCCGTCGCGATCGGCAACCCGTTCGGTCTGGATGGCACCCTGACGACCGGCGTCATTAGTGCCCTCGGCCGAACTTACGGCACCGGCACCAACGGCCGGCCGATCCAGAACATGATCCAGACCGATGCGCCGATCAACCCAGGCAACTCCGGCGGCCCGCTTATCGACTCCGCCGGCCAAGTGATCGGCATCAACTCCGACATTGAGAGCCCCATCGGGGCGAACGTGGGCATCGGATTCGCGATACCCATCAACACCGCGAGCAAAGAGCTTTCCTCCCTCGAAACAGGGAAGGCCATCGCTCACCCGTGGCTCGGCATCTCTGGCACCTCCGTTACACCCAGCCTCGCGAGCGAGCTGAACATCCCCGCGGGTGGGGTCTACGTGGTGTCCGTGTCTCCCAACAGCCCGGCTGCGCAGGCCGGTCTGAAGGGCGCTTCCGCCTCATCTTCCAACAGCACGGCCGTCCCGACAGGCGGGGACGTCATCCTCTCGGTGGACGGCAAGCAAGTCAACCAGGTGGAGCAAATCTCGGCCTACCTGGACACCAAGCAGCCCGGGGATGTCGTGACCCTGAACATCCGGAGGAACGGCCAGACCCAGGACATCAAGGTGACGCTGGGCACGTGGCCGAACACCACACCGCAGTCGTAAATGTGGTTCATCGGGTCCTGGAATCGACGCTTCAGCGGGGAACCCGGTGCTACCGACTGAAGTGTCGATAGCGGGACATCGATAGGCGCCTGACAGAATAGCGATTCCTGGCCTGCCCGGGAGAAGAGGGTGATGCGGATGATGGCATCACTCTCTTCTCGGCCCAATCCCACCTACACACTTCGTACGACGTCGCCTGCGGTCAATGTCGTACCCCTACCCACGGCAACTCGTCCCTTCGTCCCAGATGCAGCCCCCCATTCCTCCGATGCACTTCCCAGGCAATCATGCCAAACTGACTCTAGTACCCTGACACAGGGAATTCGATAGGATACCTGTTGCTGCTACCCGGACTGCTCCTCTGGGAAACTGCCATCATCCAGCTACTCACCGGCTTCTCCAGAGGTAAACTGGTAACTACCGGCGCTTACGGCGTCGTCCGCAATCCCATCTACTCCAGCATGACGTTCTTTTTCCTTCCCGCCGTCTCGCTGATGACGCTGACCTGGATCTATCTCGTCGCCTCGGCGTTCCTGTACGTCGGCGTCACGATCTTCATCCGCAAAGAGGAGAAGCAACTCACGAGAGCCTTCGGCAAGGATTACGAGGATTACTTGACAAGGGTCGATCGGCTAATTCCATTCATGAAACCCTGACTTCGCATCTCAATGTCACGGGACCCGTTTCCCAACCGCGATGGGTGCAACTGGCCGAGGCACAAGCGGCAACTATAGCTGTGAGTGGATGCTCTACCGATCTCTTATGATCAGTTTGACTACTTATCACGCAGCTGATATTCTCAATTCACAACAGAACATGCAGGCCCGCTGGGGGAGCGAGTAGCTGAGAGGCGGTATCAAGACCACCAACCCCTTGAACCTGACCTGGTTAGAACTGGCGCAGGGAAGTGGGTGCGAACAAGGGCTATCACTACGGCTACCGCGCGCGCTGGATGCCGGCGATGGCCGTTTCGTCTTTTGTAGATGGCTTCGCGCTGCGGCCGCCAGTGCGGCTCCACCGTGCCCGCCCGCCACCCCTCCCATTCACACCCACGTCCTCCACCGTGCCTCATCCCGCTGCCGGCCTGTTTCATGGCCGGCTCACTCCGACGCAGGACCGGGTAAACATGACATGTAGCGCCGGCCCCTTGAGGGTAGCGAGCAGCGAGCGCAGCTTGAGGGCCTGAATCAGGCGCTGTCGAGGCCCGCGGGATGGACGCTTGGGTCTTCGGCGCCGTGCCACAACGCACCTACTACCGAGAGACTATCCTGAGCTGGAACGACGCCCCGTTCTTCGTGGGAGCCCCGGCGGCCCTCGCCCGCGTGGCACTGGCCCGGGCATCCATGGGCTAGACGGGTTCTGGGTTCTGGGTTAATGACTGACGACTGATGACTGATGACTGCCAGCTAAAAGGAGAAAACTATGGCAACACCGCGGACTCCGTCCACCACCGCTTTCACTCGCGAGTTGTGGGAGACCATTGTCCCGATCTATCGCGCCATCCTGGATCATCCCTTCCTCAACGGGCTGGTGGACGGGAGCCTG